>NZ_JAUOQN010000030.1:0-58783 GCF_030547555.1 Salipiger sp. 1_MG-2023
CAGCGCGACTGACAAGCTCGGCCCGCCGGTGAGCGCGAGGCCCGTCGTGAGCTACACCATCAGTTGGGACATCATCGATGCTGCTTGCCGATCCTTGCCTAGCAGACGGGTGCGCGCCGCACCGGTAGCAGCTGACGGCGGCCCACCGCTCGGGCGATTCCCTTCCAGAACTGGCGTTGTCCGGCACACAAGGTGCTTTGCCTTCGGGCCGCTGCTGCGTCACAAAGGGCAGGCCCAGACACGCCCAAAGGACCGCGCTCGCATGACCTTTGCCACCTTCCACTGGCACCCCGAAAGCCGCCTGTGGCGACATGGCGATGCGTGCGCGATGCATTTGCTGGACAGGCTGCAGGCTGCGCTGGCGCAGGGCGCTTCGCTCGCCATCGGACCGAACGGGATCGACGCCCTGCCCGGCGCGCCGCGCGGGCTGTTGCAGACCCGATCCTCGGGGACGACTGGCAGGGCCAAGGCGATCCGGCGCAGCCATGGCTCGTGGATCTCCAGTTTTGCGGTGAACGCTGACGCGCTGGGGATCACGCCGCGCGACAGCTATGGCATCCTTGGCACGCCCGCCCAGTCGCTGGCGCTTTATGGCCTCGTCGAGGCGGCATTTCTGGGCGCGGATCTGCACTGCCTTCAAGGGCTGCGACCGGCGCGGCAGGCCGCGCTTATGGTAGAGGGTAGCGTGACCATCCTCTATGCCACGCCGACCCAGCTGCGGCTGCTGTGCGAGGTCGGCCACCCGATGCCGAGCCTGCGGCACATCCTGTGCGGCGGCGGGCGGATGCCGGACGGGCTGCGCGCGCGGGTTGCGCAGCTGTGCCCCGGCGCGGCGCTGCGCGAATTCTACGGCGCGGCCGAGACCAGCTTCATCGCCTGGGGCGACGCGGAGACGCCAGAGGGCGCCGTGGGCCGCGCCTATCCCGGAGTCGAGATCCGCATCGACGCCGCGCCGGGCGGCTTTGGCGAGATCTGGGTGCGCAGCCCCTATCTGTTCGACGGTTATGCCGAGGGCGACAGCGCCGACACCCGCTGGCAGGACGGATTCCTCACCGTGGGCGAGATCGGTCGGATCGAGGGCGGTGTTCTAACCGTCGCCGGGCGGCGCTCTCGCATGGTCACCATTGCCGACACCAATGTCTTTCCCGAGGACATCGAGGCGCTCTTGCTTGGCGATCCGGCTGTCAGCCATTGCGCGGTGATCCCTCGCCGTGATCCGCGCCGCGGCACGCAGCTGGTGGCAGTGATCGCCGGCAACTGCCCTCCTGCGCTCGAGGATCATTTGCTGAGGCTCTGCCGCGCCGGGGTCGGGGCGCTTGCCGCGCCGCGCCGGGTGATCGGCATCAGCGACTTTGACTTGACCGCGACAGGCAAACCCGACCTGCGCGCCCTCGCAAGGCGGCTGGAGGATCTGCCATGAGCGGCGTGCGCATCGTTGCGGCGCTGCGCACGCCGGTCGCCCCGCGCGGCGGCGCGCTGTCGCGGATGTCGTTGCATGAGCTTGCAGCGCCCGTCTTGAACGCGGCTTTGGCGGCGGCAGGGCTGGCGCCAGAAAATGTGGATGAGCTGGTGCTTGGCAATGCGCTTGGCGCAGGCGGCAACCCGGCGCGGCTGGTGGCGCTTGCCGCCGGGCTGCCCGAACGCGTCGCAGGCCTGACCATCGACCGGCAATGCTGCGGCGGGCTGGATGCGCTGGTGCTTGGGGCGGCGCTGATTGCCTCGGGGCAGGCGGAGGTGGTGGCGGCTGGCGGGGTGGAATCCTATTCCCGGCGACCCTTGCGGCTGCGCACCGATCCGGATGGCGGCACACCGCAAGCTTACGACCGCCCGCCTTTCACCCCCTTTCCAGAGCGTGACCCGGATATGGACGCCGCCGCTGATACGCTGGCGCAGCAGGCTGGCTTTGATCGCGCCGCGCAGGACGATTGGGCCGTGGGCAGCCATCGCAAGGCCCGCGCCGCCGATCTTCGGGACGAGATCGTGCCTCTGGCGGGGCTTGCGCGCGATGCCTTCACCCGCGATCTGTCGCCTCGGCTTGCGGCGCGGGCGCGGGTGCTGACCGGCAGCATCACTCCGGCCAATGCCGCCGTCGCGGCTGATGGCGCGGCGATCTGCATCATGGTGTCGGATCGCGTCGCCGCGCGGCTGGGGCAGGGCGGCCTGCGCTGGTGCGGTGGTCTGACCCTTGGCGCGCGCCCCGATCTGCCCGGCCTTGCGCCGGTTGCCGCCATCAAGGCCTTGCTGAATCGCAACCGGCTTCACCCGCAGGACTTGCGCGTGGCCGAGATCATGGAGGCCTACGCCGTGCAGGCGCTGGCCTGTATCGCGGGCGCGCAGATCGACCGGCAGATCGTCAATCCCGGCGGCGGCGGGCTGGCGCGCGGCCATCCGGTTGGCGCTTCGGGGGCGATCAACGCGGTGCGGCTGTTTCATGAACTGCGGGGCAGGGGGGGCAGCGGCATCGCCGCCATCGCGGCGGCGGGTGGGCTTGGTAGCGCGGTGCTGATGTCCGCCGACTAGAACCCCCTGAGAGTTGCGAACTCTTCAAGGGGCGCGCGCTCGGTTCGCACGGTATTGGCCGGGGCGTCCGGATCGGCCCGCCCGAGCGCGAGGCCGCATACCACCATCTCGTCAGCGCCAAGGCCAAGCGCTGCGTGGGCGACATCGGCATGATTGGCCAGCGCGCCGATGCCGCAGCTGGCGTAGCCCATGCCTTCGGCGGCGATCATCAGCGCCATCAGCGCCAGGCCCAGATCCATGAAGCAGCCCTTGCCCATCGCCGGGTCGATGGTCACGACGATACCGACCGGCGCATCGAAGAAGCCGTAGTTGCGGGCAAACTGGGCGCGACGCCCCGGCAGGTCGCGCCGTTCGATCCCCAGCGCCGCGTAAAGCGCATGGCCCGCCGCGCGCTGGCGGGCCTTCAGGGCGGGCGGCATTGGCTGCGGAAAATACGAATATTGCGACACTTGCGCCCGGCCCGCGCTGGCCGCATCAACCAGCGCCGCGCTGAGCTTTGCCAAGGGCGCACCGGTCAGTGCATGGAACCGCCCGGGCTGTAGATTGGCCCCGCTTGGCGCGGTGCGCGCGGCGCGCAACATGCGTTCGACATCGCCGCGCGGCACTGGACCCGGCAGAAACCCGCGGACAGAGCGCCGCGCGAACAGCAGCGCCTCCGCCGCGTTCAGGCTCATGCGCGCGACAGCACGCTGGCCGGGCGCGCCCGCGCCAGCGCCGAGGTGATCAGCCCGGCCAGAACCGCCTTGATGACATCGCCCGGCAGGAAGGCGGTGACCAGAAGCGCGGCCTCGGGGAGGGTCTTGCCAAGCGTCACCGACATGCCGACGATGCCGAAAGCGTAGACCACAGCGATGCCGCCGATCAGCGAGGCCACCGCCGCCACCAGCGCCAGCTTGCCGCGCCAGCGTTCGACGATCAGCCCGGTGACAAAGGCGGCAATCGGCCAGCTCACCAGAAAACCCACGGTGGGCGAGGCAAACACCCCAAGCCCGCCGCGCCCGCCCGCCAGCAGCGGCAGCCCCAGCGCCACCAGCGCCACGAACAGCAGCGCTGCCAACGCGCCGCGCCGCGCCCCCAGCACCGTGCCGCACAGCATCACGCCCAGCGTCTGCGCGGTGATCGGAACGCCAAAGGCGAGGGTGAATTTCGGGATCAGTCCGAGCCCGGCGATCAGCGCGGCAAACAGCGCGATCATGGTAAGATTGCGTTCCAAGGGCGGTCCTCCTAACGGTTCATATCAGGCGGCTCCAGCCCGCCCCGGGCGCGCAGCGCCTCGGCGACCTGTTCTGCATCATCGATGGCCAGTGCCGCAAGGGGCATTACGATGCGCCAGCCTGCCCGCCGCCGCGACCGCGCCCGCCATGCGTCGGACAAAAGCCCGCCCTTGCGGGCGATCGCCGGGGTGAACCGCACCACCAGCGCCACCGACAATTCCAGCGCGCGGGTCGACAGGCCGAAGCGGCGCAGCGGCGCCAGCACTGCGGATGCCACGGCGATCATGTCGGTCAGCCGCGTCGTCATGGTGACGAAATTGGCAAGGCTCAGCGCCGCCATCAGGCGCAGCGCCACCTTGATGCCTTCGCCGATCTGCCCGGTCAGCCCGTGCCACAGCGCGATCAGCGCAAGGAACGGCAGCAGGATGCGCAGGCTGGCCGCGGCGGCGCGGGCAAAGCGCCACCCGCAGCTAAGGATCAGCGCCAGCACCGCCGCGCAGGCCAGCGCCAACGCGCCGGGCGAGGGCAGGGCGAACAACCCCACCGTCGCCGCCGACAGCGCCGCCAGCTTGAGGCCGGCGGGCAGCCGGTGCGCCCATGTGTCAACCGGCGAGGTCAGAGAGATCATCGCAGCCCCCCCAATCGCGCATCTGCGCTTCGAACCCGGGCAGCACCGCGCCGGGCGGGCCATCAGCCCGCAGCGCGCCGTCGTCGATCCAGATGATCCGCTCGTAATCGCGAACGCTGTCTGGATCATGGGTGATCTGGATCAGCCGGGCCTCTGCCTGATCAAAGGCACGCGAAAGCTGCATCCGTGTCGGGATATCCAGCCCCGAGAACGGCTCGTCGAGCAGGATCAGCCGAGGGCGCATCGCCAGCACCGCCATCAGGCAGACCAGCTGCTTTTGCCCCTGCGACAGCCCGTGGGTCGGCGCATCGGCCCAATGCGCCTTGCCAAATTGCGCAAGGATTGCGGCGGTCTGCGCCGCAGCATCCGGTTTCGACTGGCCAAGCTGGGTCAGGCCAAAGGCGATCTCTTCGCTGACGGTGGGAAAGATGATCTGATGGTCGGGGTTCTGGAACAGGATGCCAACGCTGCGCAGCGCCGCCTTGCGATCACGCGCCATGTCGCGCCCGTCGATGCGGGCGCTGCCGGTGTCCGGGGCCTGAAGCCCGGCAATGATCCGCGCCAGCGTCGTCTTGCCCGATCCGTTGCGCCCGACGATGCCAATGCGCCGCTCGTCCGCACGCAGCGAGACGTCGCGCAGGGCCAACGTCTCTCCGAGGGTCACCGAAACGTTGCTGAGTTCCAGCATTTGCGTCGTGTTCCTTGCGCTGCACAGACCGCCCGCGCGCCGCGAAGATCCGGGCGCAACCGCAAGCCTGCAGGGTCGCGACCGCTTATGCCCCGCAGCGTTGGCAAGGCCAAGGCAGAACGCGCGATGCAGGGGGTCAGAAACTCAGCCGGTAATTCGTCGTCAGTTTCAGCGGCTGGGCCGGGTCGAACACCTGCCGCCCGTCCAGTTGCACCGACACCGAATGTTTCTGGCGCGACCACAGCAACCCGGCAGCAAGGGTCTGCGCGCTGTAATCGCCTCTGCCGTCGGCGTTGCTCCACTGGCCCTGCGTCATGCCGAAATCCACATAGGGGCGCAGGGCGTTCTGCGGCAGAAAGGTGGCGCGGGTCGACAGCGTGCTGTCGAGCTTGGTGATGCCAAACCCCCCGAGGCTGCGGCGCCCCGGCGTCACCTGCCGCGAGAATTGCAGGGTCGCGGTGCTGCCCAGCCGGACATCGCCGAAATCGCGTTCCAGCCTTGCGCGCGCTCCGGCGCCGAAGCGGGCGGCACGCAGGGTGGCTCCGGCAATGCGGTAGACAGGGCGCGAAAAGCTGGCCCAGCTTTTGAGATTCAGATACTTGCCGACCGGTGTCTTGAAATAGGGGCCAAAGGAAAAGGTGCGGCTCTGCACGGTTTCGCCGTTGCTCAGCTCGGCGCTGCCAAGGCTGGCCACAAGCCCAAGCCGACTGGCATTCATCACCGGCACATCGTAGCCCAGCAGCAGGCGGCGGCTGACCCCGTGCGGGGTGCCGTCGTATTCGGTCATGCGAAACGCTGTCCAGGCGCGGGCGGTGTTGGCCCCGGCCTGCGTTGCAAGATACAGCCCGTTGCCGTTGAGGCTGACATGGCCAAAACCATCCATCACATGCCCCAGCGCCGCCTCATGCGCGGCGATATCGGCGGCCAGCGTGGTTGTCGCCCCGAGCCGGAGCGCGGCGCGCAACTCGGCATCTTCCGCGCGGAGCGGCAGGGGGGCAAGCGCCAGAAGGACGGCGCACATGGCTTTGGCGCTCAGCGCGTGCATGACAGCGGGGCTCTTTTGGTCTGGGCGTTGGGTCTTCGGGGTGTCCTGTAGATACCCGCCGCGCGGCGTGCGATCAAATCACAATGCCGGCCTGTCTGGTGATACCGTTTGGTAACGTAACGTTAACCATGCTGCCGGGTCGCATCGCAAGATGTCGCCTTGCGGGATAGGCCAGATACAAAGGGGGCGCCCCACGCACAGAGAGGCGACCCCGGAACGCACAGGCGCGGGTGATCAGACCAGCGGATCGCTCAGCACGAAGGTCATGCTCAGATCGGTTTGCGTGGTCAGCACGCCGCTCAGGGTGACGGTGGCACCGTCGCCATAGGACACGACGGTGTCGCCAGCCAGTTGCGCGACATCGTCAATCCCCACGTCGAAGAAGCTCAGCACATCGGTTGCCACGTCGAAATCGGTGATGGTGTCATCGCCGCCAGCGGTCTCGAAGACAAAGACATCGACGCCGGTGCCGCCGGTCAGGATATCATCGCCGGTGCCGCCGGACAGCAGGTCATCGCCGATCCCGCCATCCATCCGGTCATCGCCGCCGCGCCCGTACAGCATATCGTCGCCGGCATAGCCTTGCAGGGCATTGCGGTAGTCGTTCCCCGACAGCGCGTCGTCATGGATCGTGCCGCGCAGCGCCTCGATCGACAGCAGGATGTCGCCCGCCGCATCGCCGGTGTTGGCGCTGGCATCGGCAAGATCGACGGTGACGCCGCTGCTGGCGCCCAGATAGCTGGCCACGTCGCGCCCGATGCCGCCGCGGATCAGGTCAGCGCCGCTGCCACCGTTCATCGTGTCGTTGCCGAAGGAGCCGATCAGCGTGTCGTCGCCTTCCCGGCCTGTCAGGCTGTCATCGCCCGCAAGGCCGATCAGCCGGTTGTCCTCGGCATCGCCTGCGATGGTGTCGGCCAGATCGCTGCCCCGGATGTTCTCTATGCCGGTCAGCACATCCCCAAGCGCTGCGCCAGCGTTGGCCGCGCTGTCCTGAAGATCAAGCATCAGCGACATCGTCTGATCGTCATAGGCGGCCAGATCGATGCCCAGCCCGCCATCCATGCTGTCGGCGCCCACGCCGCCCACCAGCGTGTCGTTGCCCTCGCCGCCGATCAGCGTGTCGTCGCCGATCCAGCCCGACAGGAAATCCCGCCCGCCGCGCCCGTCGAGCAGATCGTCGCCGATCCAGCCCAGCAATTCGTTGCGATAGGCGTTGCCCGAAAGGTCATCGTTCGCGGCTGTGCCAAGCAGGGTTTCGATACTGCTCAGAACGTCGCCCGCCGCGGCCCCGGCATTCAGCGTCTGGTCGTCAAGGTCGATCACCGCAGCCTGGGCTGCGCCGGAATAATCTGCCGTATCCCAGCCATTGCGCCCGTAAATCATGTCGGCACCGGCGCCGCCGATCAGCGTGTCGGCGCCGCTGCCCCCCCGTAGGGTGTCGTTGCCATTGCCGCCGCGCAGCAGGGCGGAATTGCTCCAGCTTGTCAGGTCGTCGTCCCCGTCACCGCCGTTCAGCGTGTGCTCACCCCAATCTGCGTAAAGCGTGTCATCGCCGCCTTCGCCGAACACTGCGCTGCGGGAGCCATATGCATAGATCTCATCGCCGCCGTCGCCGCCAAGGGCGATGGTGTTGGTGCCGCTGGCATAAATGGTGTCATCGCCCGCGCCGCCCTCGATGTGGTCGGTGCCGCCATTCGAATCGATTTGGTCGTTGCCGTCGCCGCCAAGCAGCACGTCGTTATCGCTGCCGCCGATCAGCGTGTCCTTGCCATCGCCGCCGATCAGCGTGTTGTTGCCGCCCGCATAGCCCGCAAGCGAGTCATCTCCCGCGCCGCCATCAAGCAGATCGTCGCCCGTGCCGGACAGCAGGCGATCGTTGCCGTCGCCGCCCAGCAGCGTGTCATCGCCGTTGAACCCGGCAAGCAGATCATCGCCTGCGCCGCCGTCAAGGCTATCGTCCCCGGCCTGGCCACGCAGTGTATCGTCAGCGTCCGAGCCGATCACCGTGTCATTGCCCGCCAGCGCATCGACGTCGCCGCCCCCGGCCTCTGGCATCTCGTAGAAATCGTCGCCATTGGTCAGGCTGAGCTGGGCGGTTGCCTGCAGCACATAGGCGCCCGTGCTGCTGCTGTAGCCACCGGCGGCGATATAATAGGTGCCGGTATAGCCAGTGGTGTAGACGATGCGCGAATTCAGCCCCGGCCCGGAGTCGTCGTTCTGGGTGAGCAGATTGCCGCTGCTGTCATAGAGATAAAGATACGGGTCGCTCATCCATTGGCTGTAAGGGGCGTAGGTGCCATCCAGCGTGATGGTCACCTCTCGCCCCTCGGTGAGTTCAATGCCGACCCAGTCGGTTTCACGCGACGTTTCCACAATGCCGTAGAACCTGTCGTTCAGGTTTATGGAATAGGGGGTTGTGATATCGCTCGGCGCGTCGCCGGCGTCTTCGTTTACAATCGCCATTTTGATTAAATCCTCCGCTAATTGAAAGGATCATGGGCTCAAGCTTGCAATTTTTTCAACCTAAAGTTTATTGCGCACACTCTATGGTTCATCATTTTGCGCTTATTATTTGTCGGTTCGGATCGCGCGCGTGATGTCTGGCGTCAGCACGGTCGCAACGATGCGGTCGCGAAACAGGTCGACATGGTCGGCGGCAACCCGTTCGGCTGCGGCGGCATCGCGGGCGCGGATATGGGCGATCAGCTCACGGTGGTGACAATTGGTCTGGGCAAGATGTTCGCGCAGGCGGGTCTCATGACCGGCATGTTCGACAAAGCTGACATGGCCGACCCGCATCCCCTCGATCAGTGCGCGCTCGTAGGAATCGTGCAGATGCGATGATCCGGCGGCGGCGCTGATGGCGAGATGAAAGGCGCAGTTGGTCTCGTTGATCTCTTCGACATCGCGAGCGGTGGCGGCGGCTTCAAAGGCATCCTGCGCCGCTTCGATGGCGGCCAGTTGCGCGTCGCTGCGGCGCAGGGCGGCAAGATGGGTCTGGGCGCGCTGCAGCAAGTCGAGCGCCTCGAAGAAATCGCGCAAATCGAACAGGTTCATCGCCGCGACCCGCGCGCCGCGCCCGCGCACCACCTGCACCAGCCCTTCGGAGCCGAGCCGGATCAGCGCCTCGCGCACCGGCGTGCGCGACACCTCGTAGCGGGCCGAGATCTCCAGCTCGTCGAGATCCGATCCCGGTGTCAGTTCCATGCGCAGAATCGCGCGTCGCAGCATCCGGTACACATGTTCCGCCCCGCGCGCCGCGCCGGGGTCTGCCGGTTTGCGTGCCATTCCTGATCCCTTCCTGCCCGGTTTTGATGCCTTTGTATGCGCAATGCGCGGATGATGCGTGGGAAAACGACCGTCACTCGATATTTGGTTTGACTCATTCTTTGCATACTTTGTGTATTACAAAGCAATACCGAAGGAAGACAGACGATGGCGGAACACTGGACAATCGGCGTGGACGTGGGGGGCACCTTCACCGACCTGTGCGCGATCGAAGCGCAAACCGGGCGTATCGCGCTGCACAAAGTGCCCAGCACCCCGGCGAATCCGGCGCTGGCCATCGTTTCGGGGCTGGATGGGCTGGCCGACAAGGCGGGGTTCGATCTGGGTGATGTGCGCGCCATTGGCCATGGCACCACGGTGGCCACCAACGCGCTGATCCAGCGCACCGGCGCGCGGGTGGCGATGCTGACCACCCAGCATTTCCGCGATCTGGTCGAGATCGGCCGCCAGACCCGCCCGCTGATGTATGATCTGCGCGCCGATTACCCCGCGCCGCTGGCCCCGCGCCACCTGCGGCTTGAAATCACCGAACGCATCGGCGCTGCGGGCGAGGTGGTGACCCCGCTGGATATGGCCACGGTCGATGCCGCCATCGAAACGCTGAAGGACGAAGCGGTCG
Source organism: Salipiger sp. 1_MG-2023 (assembly GCF_030547555.1). Classification (NCBI taxonomy): domain Bacteria; kingdom Pseudomonadati; phylum Pseudomonadota; class Alphaproteobacteria; order Rhodobacterales; family Roseobacteraceae; genus Salipiger; species Salipiger sp. 1_MG-2023. The sequence goes on from NZ_JAUOQN010000030.1 coordinate 10,003, forward strand.
AGGCGGTGGCCATCGCCTTCCTGTTCTCCTATCTCAACCCGTCGCACGAACAGGCCGTCAAGGCGCGCCTGACCAAGGCGCTGCCCGGCGTCGCCATCAGCGCCTCGTCGGACGTGATGCCCGAATTCCGCGAATACGAACGGTCTTCGACCACGCTGCTCAACGCCTATCTGCAACCGGCCTTCGGCGATTACATGCGCACGCTGTCGGCCGAGGTCGCCGCCCGCTCGCCGCGCGCCAGCCTTGGGGTCAACCAGTCGAGCGGCGGCCTGATGTCGGTGGACAAGGCCCGCGACTTCCCGATCCGCACCGCCATGTCGGGCCCTGCGGCGGGGGCGAATGGCGCGATCCACACCGCGATGCAATCGGGCATCGAGAATGTCATCACCTATGACGTTGGGGGCACCAGCGCAGACGTGGCGCTGATCAAGAGGCAGGCCATCGGGCTGGCCTTTGACCGCGACGTAGCGGATTTCCCGGTGCGCATGCCGATGGTCGACATCAACACCGTCGGGGCCGGGGGCGGCTCCATCGCATGGTTCGACCGGGGCGGGTTGATGAAGGTCGGCCCAGCCTCGGCGGGCGCCCGGCCCGGCCCGGCCTGCTATGGCCACGGCGGCAGCCGCGCAACCGTGACCGACGCCAACGTGGTGCTGGGCCGGCTATCGACACGCGGCCTGCTGGGCGGCGACATGTCGCTGGATGTCGAGGCCTCGTTTCGCGTGGTGGGCGAGGTGGCCCGCCAGCTTGGTTGCCCGATCGAAACCGCGGCGCGGGGCATTCTGGATATCATGGCGGCCAATTCGGTGCGCGCGATCCGGGCGATTTCGGTCGAACGCGGCCATGATCCGCGTGATTTCGCGCTGATGCCCTTTGGCGGCGCCGGCCCGCTGCATGCCGAAGCGGTGGCGCGGGCGCTTGGCATCCGCACCATCCTCGTGCCGCTGCTGCCCGGCATTCTCTGCGCCGAAGGTCTGCTGGTCGCGGGCCGCTCCGAAGCGCTGGTGCGCTCGCAGCGCCTGCCGCTCGACGCCGCCGCGCCGGATACGCTGGCCGCCCTGTCGGCAGAGCTGCGCGCCGAGGCCGAGGCCTGGTTCGACGCCGAAGACATCGCGCCGCAGGACCGCAGCGTCAGCCTTGTGGCCGACATGCGCCATGCCTCGCAGAATTACGAATTGCAGATCCCGGTGGGGGCGAATGTCGGCGATCTGGAGGCGCTGAAAAACGCCTTCTTCGAGGCCCACACCCGCGCCTACGGTTTTCACAACTCTGAAGATCCGATCGAGATCATCGCCCTGCGCATGACCCCGCAGGGGGCAAAGCCACAGGTCGGAACGCCGCCGCAGGGGGCAGGGGCCTCGACCACCCCCGCGCCGCGGTCGCGCCGCCCAGTCTGGTTCAACGGACCCGAGGCCATCGACACCCCGGTCTTTGATCGCGCCGATCTTGCGCCCGGAACCGCGCTGCACGGCCCCGCCGTGATCGACCAGTTCGACAGCACGCTGCTGCTGTTCCCCGGCGATGCCGCCCGCATCGACGACGCGCTCAACATTCTCATCACCCGTGGAGGCCTCGACCAATGAGCGCGCCCGATCCAATCACCGTCGAAATCGTCGCCTCCGCCTTTCGCTCGGTGGTGGATGAAAGCTTCATCGCGCTGATGAAAAGCGCCTATTCGACCAATATCAAGGAACGGCACGACCATTCCTGCGCGATCTGCGATCCGCGCGGACGGCTGATCGTGCAGTCGGAACAATCGCTGCCGATCCATCTGGCCTCGATGACCGGGCTGATGCAGGCGGTGCTGGCGCGCTACCCGCTGGACCAGATCCACGAGGGCGATATCTTTGTCGCCAATGACCCGCATGTGGCGGGCGGCACCCACCTGCCCGATATCAACTACGCCGCGCCGATTTTTGCCGAGGGGCGCATCCTTGGCTTTGTCTGCAACATCGCCCATCACGCCGATATCGGCGGCATGGTGCCCGGCTCGATGGCGGGCGGCATGTCCGAGATCTGGCAAGAGGGCCTGCGCATTCCGCTGGTGCGCCTGTTCCGCGCCGGGCAATTGCAGCAGGACATTCTGGATATCCTGCTGCTGAACGCGCGCATTCCAAGCGAGCGCCGGGGCGATCACTTTGCCCAGATCGCCGCCTGTCGCCTTGGCCTGCGCCGGGTGGACGAGATCGTCGCCCGCTACGGCGCGCCGCTGATCGAGGCGGTCTGGGATGAATTGCTGATCCGCACCCACACGCGGATGCGCGCGGCGATTTCAGACCTGCCCGACGGGACCTACCGGTTTCAGGATGTGATGGACGACGACGGGTTTGGCACCCGCGACATTCCTCTGAAACTGGAAATCCGTGTCAGCGGCGAACGCGCGGAGTTCGACTGGACCGGCAGCGCGCCGCAGGTGCGCGGCAACATCAACCTGACCTTCGGCGCGACCAAGGCGGCGGTGGCCTATGCGCTGCGCACCTTGCTCGATCCGGAAATCGCCAACAACGAAGGCGTGCTCGATTGTTGCGAGCTGGTGACCCAGCGTGGCAGCATCGTAGATTGTGTCGCGCCCGCGCCGGTGGCGCAGCGGCTCAACACCTCGCAGCGTCTGGTCGACATCATCATCGGCGCGCTGGCGCCCGCCATCCCCGATGCGGTGGTTGGTGCCTCGAACGGGGCCAACACCACCGCCGTCTTTTCCGGCACCGATCCGCGCAATGGCCAGCCCTATCTCTATCTGGAAACGCTGGGCGGCGGGGCCGGAGGGCGGTCTGACCGCGATGGCAAGGACGGGGTGCAGGTGCACATCACCAACACCTCGAACCTGCCGATCGAAGCGATCGAAACCGAATATCCGCTGCGCGTTCTGGCCTATGGCTTTGCCCCCGACAGCGGCGGGGCAGGGCGGTTTCGCGGCGGCGCGGGGCTGCGCCGGGTGATCGCGCCGGTGGGCCATGATTGCACCTTCAACGGCGCGGGCGAGCGCTTTGCCAACGCGCCATGGGGGATCTTTGGCGGCGGCGAAGGCCGCCCCGGACGCTTCGTGCTGCAGACCGGCGCGCAGGACCAGCTGCTGGCGTCGAAGCCCACGGCGGTGCCGCTGCCCGAGGGCAGCGCCATCGTTGTCGAAACCCCCGGTTCGGGCGGCTACGGCCCGGCGCAGGACCGCCCGCAAGAAGAGGTCGCCGCCGACGCGCTTGCCGGGAAGTATTCTGATGAGTTTCTCGATCGCAATTACCCCGCGCAACGACGCGGGCAAGACCGGGCCTGACCCGGAAATCCAACCAACAGGGAACCAACACCATGAAATACATCGCTTTTGCGGCCATGACCCTTGCCGCGCCCGTCTCAGCGCAATCGATCAGCTGGGATCTGGCCAATGAATACCCGCCCAATTCGGTGCACGCCCAATCCGCCGACACCTTCATCGCCGCGCTGGCCGAGGCCTCGGGCGGCGACATGAAGATCACCGCGCATCACGGTGCGGCGCTGGGGTATAAATCGCTCGATCAATACGATGCGGTGGGCGACGGTGCGCTGGACCTTGCCTCCAGCTTTGCCACCCCGTGGTCGGGGATCGATCCGGTGTTCATCCTGTCGTCGATCCCCTTCCTCGTGAAGACCCCCGCCGAAGAGCGCCAGCTTTATGAGATCGCCAAGCCCTATTACGAAGCCGTGCTCGAGGCCGACAACCAGGTGCTGCTGTTCGCCACGCCCTGGCCGCCGTCGGGCCTGTGGGGCAACAAGGCGCTCGACAGCCTCGAGGCGCTCGATGGGGTCAAGCTGCGCACCTATGATGCCAATGGCACCATCAGCTTTGGCAACACCCCCGCAACCCCGGTGCAGCTAAGCTGGGCCGACACCGTGCCGCAGCTGTCCACCGGCGCGGTCGATGCAGTGCTGACCTCGGCCGATGGCGGGGCGTCGGCGATGCTCTGGGAGCAGCAGTCGCATTTCACCGAAGTCAACTACGCCATGCCGCTGCAATTCGTGCACCTGAACCGCGATGTCTATGACGCGCTGTCCGATGAGCAGAAGGCATGGATCGCACAGGCCACCAAGGCAGCCGAGGATTTCGGCTGGGGGCTGCTGGAAAACCGCGTGGCGCAGAATTACGCCGACATGGAAAGCCACGGCATGACCATCGTCACCGATGTCGATCCGGCCTATCTCGCGGCGCTGTCCGAAGCGGCCGCCCCGGCGCTTGAGCAGTGGAAGGACAAGATGGGCGAAGACGCCGAGTCTATCCTTGCCGCCTTCGAGGAAAGCCGCGCGCAATGAGCGAGGCCAAGCCTGTCGCCGGCCCGATCGGGCTGGCGATGCGCGTCGTCTGGGGCCTGTCGCAGGCGGCGGCAATCATCGCGGCGGGTCTTGTCGCCGCGATGACGCTGCACATCCTGCTGGAAATCGTGCTGCGACTGCTCGACCGCTCGACCTTCGTGCTGGACGAGATGGTTGGCTACGCGGTGGCCGGGGCCACGTTCCTGTCGCTGGGGTATGCGTTCGAACATGGCGCGCTGGTGCGGGTCGGCCTGCTGATCGACCGCTTTTCCGACCGCCCCCGCCGCCTGATCGAGGCGCTCTGCGGCCTGCTCACCTGCGCCATCGCCGCTGGCATCGCGCAGGTCATCGCCAAGACCGCGCTGCGCAGCTTCGAGCGTGGCCGCACGTCAAGCTCCATCGCCGAGATCCCGCTGTGGATCCCCGAGGCGATCTGCGCCATCGGGCTTGGCATCTTTGCCCTGCAGGTCGCGGCCTATGTGCTGCGGCAGCTGCTCGGCCTGCCGGGGCCGGTGGCGGCGCCCGCCCAACCTTCGGACCTCTAAGGACATCTCATGGACCCAGCTGTTTCCGGGCTCGCCCTTGTGGGCTTTCTTATCGTAACGCTAGGCAGCGGGGTCTGGATCTTTGCCGGGCTGCTGGTCGTGTCGTTCCTCGGGCTGTATTTCCTCGTGGACATGCCGCTGAGCCGGGTGCTGTCGGTGGCGGGTTCGATCACCTACCGCAGCGCCTCGACATGGGAACTGGCGGCGGTGCCGCTGTTCATCTGGGTGGCCGAGCTGATCTTTCGCTCGACGGTGTCCGAACGGCTGTTCCGGGGGCTGGCGCCGTTTGTCGACCGGGTGCCGGGGCGCTTGCTGCACACCAACGTGCTGGGCTGCACGCTGTTCGCGGCGGTCAGCGGATCGTCGGCGGCGACCACGGCGACGGTGGGCAAGATCACCTCGAGCGAACTGGTGACCCGCGGCTATGACGCGCGGCTGGCGGTGGGGTCTCTGGCCGGGGCGGGCAGCCTCGGGCTGCTGTTGCCGCCGTCAATCGCGATGATCATCTATGGCATTCTTGCCGAAGTGTCGGTCAGCCGGCTGTTTGCCGCCGGCGTGCTGCCGGGGCTGATGGTGGCAGGGCTCTATTCGGGGTTCATCATGCTGATGGCGCTGGTGAAACCGTCGATTGCCCCCGCCGGGCACGAGACCTATCGCCTGCGCGACTACCTGCGCGGGCTGGTCGATCTGGCGCCGGTGATCACGCTGATGGGCATCGTTCTGGGAGCGATCTACAGCGGCATCGCCACGCCGTCCGAGGCGGCAGCCGTGGGCGTCTTTGCCGCCTTCGTGGTGCTGGGGCTGATGCGCGAACTCAGCTGGGGCTTGCTGCGCGACAGCCTGATGGGCACGGTGCGCACCTCGGTGATGGTGTGCATCATCCTTGTCAGCGCCTCGCTGCTGTCGACCACGCTGGGCTATCTGCACCTGCCGCAGGAACTGGGCGCGGCCATCGCTGGCATGGGGCTCGACCCGCTGACCCTGATCGCGCTGCTGGCGTTGTTCTATCTGGTGCTGGGAGTGTTCGTCGACGGGGTGGCGATCATCGTGATGACGCTGCCGATGACGCTGCCGCTGATCGTGGCGGCGGGCTATGATCCGGTGTGGTTCGGGGTGTTCCTGATCCTGATGGTGGAAATCGGCCTGCTGACGCCGCCGGTCGGCATCAACCTGTTCGTGCTTCAGGGGCTTACCGGCTGGACGCTGGGCCGGGTGTCACGGGCAGCGGTGCCGTTTTTCCTGCTGTTCGGGCTGGCGGTGGCGATTCTGGTCGCCTTTCCGCAGATCGCGCTGTGGCTGCCGGGGTTGCTATATGATTGATGCGCGATCCGCGCAGCTGATGGCGGAAGGATGCATGATCTGCGCATCCTGACGCCCTAAAGCACCGCAACACGCGCGCCACGTGCGGCGCCGCCGCGCTATCCTTGCCCCAAAGCAAGGAGCGCCCCATGTACGATCAGCAGACCGCCACCATCCCGACCCATCAGGCGCTGGCCCGGGGGCTGCATCACCACGGCATCGACACGATGTTCGGCCTGATGGGCGATGCGAACCTGTTCCTTGCCGATTACTTTGCACGTGAGTGTGGCGGGCGTTTCGTTCCCGCCGCGCAAGAGGGCAGCGCCGTGCTGATGGCGCTGGCCTATGCCCATGTTACCGGCCTCCCCGGCATCGCGACGGTGACCCATGGCCCGGCGCTGACCAATTGCATGACCGCGCTGACCGAAGGCGTGCGGGGCAAGCTGCCGCTCGTGCTGCTGGCCGGAGACACCCCCGCCATCAACCCCCGCCACCTGCAAGGCATCGACCAGCGCGCCGTGGTTGCCGCCACCGGCGCGGGGTTCGAACAGCTGCGCGCCCCGGAAACCGCCGCCCGCGATCTGGCCCGCGCCATCTGGCGGGCGCGGGTGGAAAAACGGCCCGTGGTGCTGAACATGCCCGCCGATTTCATGTGGGCCGAGGCCGAATACGTTCCGCATAAGCTCGACGTGTTCGAAACCCGCAGCTTCGTGCCCGAAGGCGATGCGCTCGATCAGGCCATCGGCATGATCGCCAGCGCGCGCCGCCCGGTGATCCTTGCCGGGGGCGGCGCGGTCGATGCGCGCGCGCAAATCCTGCGGCTGGCCGAACGGCTTGAGGCTCCGGTGGCCACCACGCTGCGCGCCAAGGGGCTGTTTCGCGGGCACCCCTATGATCTGGACATCTTCGGCACGCTCAGCACACCCGCCGCCTATGATGTCATCGCCAAGGCCGATTGCATCGTCGCCTTCGGCGCGGGGCTGCATGATTTCACCACCGACCGGGGCAAGCTGATGGCGGGCAAACGGCTGGTGCAGATCGACACCGATGCCTCGGCGATGGGGCGCTCGGTGCATCCGCACGCGGCGCTAGTGGCCGACGCCCGGCTGACCGCCGACAATTTCGTGCATTGGCTGAACGAGGCCGAGATCGCGCCGTCGGGCTTCACCCCCGAACTGGATCCGGACAGGCTGCGCCAGCACGTGCCGGGGCGGCGATCCAAGACCTGTGTCAGCTATGTCGAAGCGCTTGAAAAGCTTGAGGCCGCCCTGCCGCAGGATCGTATCCTTGTCACCGACGGCGGGCGTTTCATGACCGAGGTCTGGTGCCGCATCGGCGTGCGCGACCCGCAAAGCTTTGTGGTCACGGCACATTTCGGCTCGATCGGGCTGGGCCTGCCCGAGGCGATCGGCGCGGGCATCGCCGCACCGGATCGCCCCGTGGTGCTGTTTTCCGGCGATGGCGGCTTCATGATGGGGGGCTTGGGCGAATTCAACACCGCCGTGCGGCTGAAACAGGATCTGGTGGTGATCCTGTGCAACGATGCCGCCTACGGCGCCGAGCATATCCAGTTTCTGGACCGGCAGATGGACCCGTCAATGACCGAATTCGACTGGCCGTGCTTTGCCGAGGTGGCGCGCTCGCTGGGCGGCAAGGGGATATTGGTCACCGACGATGCCGGGCTCGATGCGGCGCTGGACGCCATCGCCACCCGCGACGGCCCGCTATTGATCGAGCTCAGGCTTGATCCCAACGATGTTCCCCGGATGCGGATCTGAGCATTCGGCGACAAAGGCATCCAGCAGCGCCACCAGTTGCGCGTAGCGTTCGGGGCCGAAGCGCGCGGTGAACGCATCGGTCACCGCGCGCGACACTGGCGCAAATTCGTCGATGATGGCGCGGCCCTCGGCGGTCGCCGTCACCACCTGCCGCCGCCGGTTGGCGCTGTCCTGCCGACGCAGGACAAGCCCGCGCTCCACCATGGATTGTAGGATGCGCGACACCGACGTGGCTTGCAGACAGGCCTCTGCCGCCAGATCCTGCACCGACAGCGCACCGCGCTGGGTCAGCACCCGCAGGATGCGCCATTGCGGTTCCGACAGCCCCGCCTTGGCCAGCATCGGGCGCAGTTCGCGCAACATGGTTTCGCGGGCGAGGATCAGCAGGATCGGCAGCGAGGCCCGGATCGGGGGCAGATCGCTCAAAGCAGGCATAGCGACACCCAAGGCACCAGCACCAGCAGCGCAAGCCGGAAGATATCGGCGATCCAGAACGGCAGGATGCCGCGAAAGATCGTCGACAGCGCGATGTCGGGCATGACGCTGCGCAGAACAAAGACGTTCATCCCGACCGGCGGGGTGATCAGGCTGATCTCTGTCACCACGACCACCACCACCGCGAACCATGTCAACAGCATCTCGGGGTCGGACAGCAGCCCGGTGCCGAAATCCAGCTGGATGATGATCGGGTAGAACACCGGCACCGTCAGCAGGATCATCGACAGGCTTTCGAACACGCAGCCCATGATCAGGTAGATCAGCACCATGATGCCGATCACCGTCCACGGGCTGACGTCGAGCTCGTAGATCATGTCGACCAGCCCGTCGGGCAGCCCGGCGAAGTTGACGAAGGCGGAAAAGATCTCGGCCCCGATGATGATGGCGAAGATCATCGCAGAAGCCAGCAGCGTCTCGCGGCAGGCGCTGACAAACCCTTTCCAGCTTAGCGCCCGCATCGCCATCGCCAGTGCCAGCGACGCAATGGCGCCCATGCCAGCCGCCTCGATCGGGGTGAAGAAGCCGCCGTAGATGCCGATCATGATGAAGGCGAACAGCCCCAGCGTGCCGGCGACGCCCAGCTTGTCGGTCTTTGACATGGGTTGCGATTGCCCCGCCTCGGGGGCCAGCGACGGGTTCAGCCGCACCGCGACCATGACGGCGATCAGATAGAAGATGATGCCGATGGCGCCCGGGATCAGCCCGGCGATGAACAGCTTGCCGATGTCGCTTTCGGTCAGCAGCCCGTAGATGATCATGATCACCGACGGCGGGATCAGGATGCCCAGCGTGCCGCCGGCGGCGATGGACCCTGCCGCCAGACTGTCGGAATAGCCGAACTGGCGCATCGGGGGCATGGCGACGCGGCTCATGGTGGCGGCGGTGGCCAGCGAAGACCCCGACACCGCCGAGAACCCGCCGCAAGACAGCACGGCGGCCAGCGCCAGCCCGCCCTTCATGCGACCAAACAGCCGGTCGGCCCCGGCGAACAGCCCATGCGCAATCCCCGAGCCCGCCAGCACGTTGCCCATGAAGATGAACAGCGGCACCACCGACAGCGAATAGCTCAGCCCGGTTTCGAACACCGCCGCGCCGACCATGGCGCTGGCCGGTTGCCAGCCGCGCAGCAGCGCAAAGCCGACACCGCCGACCAGCGCCATGGCAAAGGCGATGGGCACGCGGGCAAAGACCAGCATCAGCAGGATGATGATGGCGATCAGCGATTCAATCATTGCGCAACCCTCTCAAGACGCCGAACAGCGCCGCCAGCAGGCAGGCCGCCGCCCCCAGCCCCGCGAATGGCGCCAGCGGCACCCCTAGCGACACCGAGCGCGCGCCATCCGCCGCCTGCGTTTGCATCAGCGTCAGCAGTGTCCATGCGAACCAGCACAGCATCGCGGCCGAGACCAGCGCCGCGAACACCCCGAGCGCGCGATTGACCCCGCGCGGCAGCAGGGTTGCGACCAGATCGACCTCGACATGCGCACCGTGGTGGCTGACCAGCGGCAGCGCCATGAACACCAGCGCGCCCAGCAGCAATTCGGTCATCTCGAACGCGCCCGACAGCGGCGCATTCAGCAGGTAGCGCCCCACCACATCGATCCCGGTCACCGCCATCAGGGCCAGCAGCAGCAATGCCGCCAGCCCCAGCAGGACCGTTTCCAGCCTTTGAAGGGTCATTGTGTCGCTACGGTCCCCAACCCGGTCATCGACCGGAAGCGTTGCAGCGCGGCGGTGCCGTCCGCGCCTTCGGGCAGCGTTGCGGCCCAGGCGTCTTCGTGGATCGTTGCCGCGGCGCGCACCGCCTCGACCACGGCATCCGGGGCTGGGTACAGGTCAATCCCTGCCTCGTTGATCTCGGCTTCGGCGGCGGCATCGGCATCGTTCCACGCCTGGCCGACGCGTTCGGCAAAGGCTTCGCCCGAGATGGCGTCGATGGCGGCCTGATCTTCGGGCGAGATCTTGTCCCACTTGTCCTCGTCCATCACGAGGAACCAGCTGGTGTTGTAGAGGCCCCCCGGCACGGTCATCGAATATTTCAGATCGTCGGTCAGCTTGAACGCGGTCAGCGCCTCGTAGGTAAAGGTGACCCCGTCGATCACCCCGCGCGAGAGCTTTTCATAGACCTCGGGCGAGGACATGAACAGCGGCGTCGCCCCCAGATCTTCCATCAGCGCGGCAACATAGCCGCCCGGCACGCGGATCTTCATGCCTTGCAGGTCGGCGGGGGTTTCGATCTTGCGCAGGTTGTTGTGCAGCAGGCCGGGACCATGGGTGAACAGGCCCAGAAGATGCGTGCCCTCATGTTCGGCGCGGGCGTTCAGATCTTCGGTGTAGACGGTCCAGAAGGCCTTGGACGCGGCGATGGCATCATCGCCAAGGAACGAGAACTGCCCCAGCTGCGAGCCGGAAAAGCGGTCGTCCTGGGTAAAGCTGTGCAGCCCGTAGGTGATGTCGGCCACGCCGTCGCGGGCCATGTCGAAATGCGCCGGCGGGCTGCCCAGCGGCTTGCCAAGCACGCGCACGCGCACGCGCCCTTCGGTGACCTCTTCGATCTGCTTGGCCCATGGCTTGATGGCATTGACCACGATGGGATGGCGCGGCGGCAGCCAGCTCGACAGCGCCAGCGTCACGTCGGCGGCCTGCGCCGCGCCGCTCATCGCCAGCAGGGCAAGGGCCGACAGGCCGGTTTTCAGATATGTCATTGTGTTTCCTCCCTTATGGGCGTTCCTCTCGCCCGAATTGGTTCAGGTCGTCTGCGGTGCGCGGGCTTCGGCCTTTTGAAACGCATCGAGCGTCGCGCAATGCGCCGCCACGCGGGTCAGGCGCGGCAGGTCATTGGTTTGCACGCCCCAGCGGGCGGCGTTGTAAAGCTGCGGCACGATGCACAGATCGGCCAGCGTCAGCGTGTCTCCCATGGCAAAGGGGCCTTGCGCGTCCAGCATCGCCTCGATGGCCTCAAGGCCGGGGCGGATGAAGGCGCGCATCCATTCTGCCTTGGTCTCGTCGCGTCCACTCAGCGCGGCGGCATGGGCCACAACGCGCAGATTGCACACCGGGTGAATGTCGCAGGCGATGCCAAGCGCCACGGCGCGGGCGCGTGCCGCCTGCGCCGGATCGGCCGGGGTCAGGGCGATCCGCCCCGTCGCTTCGAGATAATCAAGCATCGCAAGGCTTTGCGTCAGCCGGATGCCGTCGATGTCCAGCACCGGCACCAGGCCCTGCGGGCTGCGGGCCAGATGCGCCGCCGCGCGTTGATCGCCGTGCAGCAGATCGACGGCGCGGCTTTCAAAGGCGATCCCCGCCAGATGCAGCCCGATGCGCACCCGCCATGACGCGGTGCTGCGCCAGTAATCGTAAAGCACAACCTCAGCCATCGGCGGCGACCGTCAGCAGATCCTTGAGCGTATCGACATCGCCGATCCGGTTGGCAAGGATCAGCACGATCCGCGCGTTGAGCGCATGGCTCTCTGGCTCCTCTAGCCCGTCATGCACCGCCATCAGCGCCTCGTAGAATTCATCTCCGCGGGCGCCAAGGCCCATCTCCTGCACACTCATGCCGACACCTTTTCAGCCCGTTTCCCCATGGCGCGGGCCAGTGCCGCCCGCGCCTCCCCGGCGGTGCAGCGGCCCTCGAAGCTGGCCGCCACATGGCCATCGGGGCGCAGCAGAAGCGCCCGTCTGGTGCCGTAGCGTTGCAGCGCATAGCCATTCAGATCGTCGTGGCTGTCATAGCCCTGCGCGGGCCCGCCAATGCCGACGCGGCGGATGCCGATATCGGGCAGGGCGATATCGCCAAAGCCCACCAGCGTGAACTGCCCCTGCACCAGTTCCAGCAGCCAGCCATTGCCCACCGGCGCATCGACCATCGGCAGGCCGACGCCCGCGCCCGGGGTCTGCAAGGAAAAGCCTTCCAGCGAGCAGGGCAGCGACAGCCGCCCCGAATTGATCAGCCGCCGCGCAAAGGGATGGCGATGCGCCAGCCGCAGGGTTTCATGGCGGAACATCGCCTCGATCGGGCTTTTCGGGGTCATGAAATTGGTGGCGCGGGCGGAGTTGGCGATATTCTCCGCCGAGCCATGGGAGCGTTCCTCGTGGTAGGTTTCGATCAGCGCCGCGTCGGCGTCGCCATGGATCACCGCCGCCAGCTTCCAGCCAAGGTTGTCGACATCCTGAATGCCGCCATTGCCGCCGCGCGCCCCGAACGGGCTGACCACATGGGCGCTGTCCCCGACAAACACCACGCGGCCATGCACGAAGCGATCCAGCTTGATACAGCGGAACTTGTAAACCGACAGCCAGTCGAGCCGGAACGGCCGCTCGCCGACGATGGCCTTGATGCGGGGGGTGACCCGCTCTTCGGTGGCCTCGGCTGCCGCATCGGCGCCCAAATCCAGTTGCAGATCAATGCGATACAGATTGTCGGGCTGCATGTGCAGCAGGGCCGACTTGCCGGGGTGGAAGGTCGGATCAAACCAGAACCAGCGCTCGGGGGTGCCCTGTTCGAAGGGGCTGTCTTGCATCTCGATATCGGCGATGAGGAACTGTTCCTCAAAGGTCTGTCCGGTGAAATCAAGGCCCATCCGGGCGCGCGTCTGCGAGCCTGCCCCGTCGCAGGCCAGCAGCCAGTCGGCGTTCAGCGTGTAATTGCCTTCGGGGGTTTCGACCTGCAAGGCGACGCCCTGCGCGGTGGCGTTGTGGCCGGTGACCTTGGACAGGAAGCGCAGGTCGATCAGTTCGGGGAACTGGCGGGCGCGCTCGAGCAGGTATTCCTCGACGTAATATTGCTGCAGGTTGATGAAGGCGGGATACTTGTGGCCGTCTTCGGGCAGCAAATCGAAGCTGTAGACCTCGGCGTCGCCGTGGAACAGCCGCCCCACCTTCCATGTGACGCCCTTGGCCAGCATCCGCTCGCCCACGCCCAGCCGGTCGAAAATCTCCAGCGTGCGCTTGGCCCAGCAGATGGCGCGGCTGCCAACTGACACCACATTGTTGTCATCGAGCACGATGCTGCGCACCCCGTGCAGCGCAAGGTCAACCGCCATGGCAAGGCCGATCGGCCCCGCCCCGACGATGGCAACGGGCGCGCCGCTGGTGCCGCCGTCAAGCTCTGGTGGGCGCACAAACGGCTGTGGCGCATAGGAATAGGCTGGCATGTCGGTCTCCTCCCTCCGGTGGGGCGGCCCCTCCTCCGGGGCCGCCGCCATGGCTCAGCTTTGCAGGTCGGTCCACATCTGCTGGTCGCGCTCGGCGGTCCAGACGCGGGGCGTGTCAATGCCGCGCGCCTCGTCATAGGCACGGGCAACGTTGAACGGCAGACAATGCTCATAGATGGCGTAATCGGCGAATTTCGGATCGCATTCGGCCCGCACCGCGTCCCACGCCTCTTTGAGGCTGCCGCCCCGCGCCACCACCTTCGCCACCGGGCGATAGGTCGAGCGCACGAAATCATCGGTGCTGGCCAGCGCCTCTGCCACGGCCTCCTCGCCGATCAGCGCATCGCCGCGCCCCGGCGCGATGGCCTGCGGCTCGTAGGCGGCAATCTGCGCCAGCGTTTCCGGCCAGTCGGCGAAATGCCCGTCGCCGCAATAACAGGCCGAGTGGAATTCGACGATGTCACCGGTGAACATCACCTCTTGGTCGGGCACCCAGATCACCGCGTCGCCCGCGGTATGGGCGCGCCCCAGATGCATGATGTCGACCCGGCGGCGCCCAAGATAAACCGTCATCCGGTCGCTGAAGGTGGTCGTGGGCCGGGTCAGGCCGGGAATCTCGTCATGGCCTTGAAACAGGCGCGGGAAACGGCCGAATTCGCTGTCCCAATCTTCCTGCCCGCGCTCTTCGACCATGGCGGCGGCGGTGTCGCTCATGATGATCTCGCGCGCGCCATAGGCCGATGCCCCGAGCACCCGCACCGCGTGGTAATGGGTCAGCACCAGATGGCTGATCGGCTTGTCGGTGACGCTGCGCACGCAGTCGATCACCTTGCGGGCAAGGCGCGGCGTCGCCTGCGCCTCGACGATCATCACCGACTCATCGCCGATGATGACCCCGGTGTTGGGATCGCCCTGCGCGGTAAAGGCATACAGCCCATCGCCCACCTGCGTGAAGCTGATGGTCTTTTCTTCCATGTCGCCTTGCGATGCGAATGCTCGTGTCATTGGGTGTCCTCCCTCATGCCCAGTCCGGTTTCGGCAGCGCCGGCAAAACCTTGCCCGCACAGGCGCCAAACCCGATCCGATAGCCGTTGCCCTCTGCCGCGCCATAAAGCGTCAGCGTGTCGCCATCTTCCAGAAAGCGGCGTTCCTGCCCAGCGATGCTCAGCGGCTCCTTGCCGCCCCAGCTCATTTCCAGCAGCGAGCCGCGCGCATCCTTCGCCGCCCCCGAGATGGTGCCCGAGCCCAGCAGATCGCCGCTGCGCATGGCGCAGCCGCTGCTCGTGTGATGGCAAAGCTGCTGCGCGGCGGAATAATACATCTCGCTATAGTTGGTGCGCGCGATGATCTCTTCGTCGCAGCCGTCCGGCGCCAGCCCCACCGACAGCGAAATGTCATAGAGCATCGGCTTCGGCTCGCTCAGATAGGGCAGCAGCTCGCGCTCGCGCTCCGGCGTGCTCACCCGGAACGGCTCCAGCGCCGCCGCCGTCACGATCCATGGCGAGATGGTCGTCGCCGTCGCCTTGGCCTGAAACGGTCCCAGCGGCTGATACTCCCACGCCTGAATATCGCGCGCCGACCAGTCGTTAAGCAGTACGTAGCCAAAGATCATCTCATCGGCCTGCGCCACCGACACCATGCCTTCGGACGGCACGCCGACAATCGCCCCCAGCTCCAGCTCAAGATCGAACCGCGCACAGGGCGCAAAGCGCGGCAGCGCCTCGTCCGGCCCCTTGAGCTGCCCCCAGGGCCGCCGCACCTCGGTGCCAGACACCACCACCGAGGTGGCCCGCCCGTTATAGCCGATGGGAATCGACAGCCAGTTCGGCGGCAAGGCGTTCTCGGCCCCACGGAACATCGTGCCGACATTGGTGGCATGATGCTTCGAGGCATAGAAATCCGTGAACTCGCTCACCGTAAACGGCATCTTCAGCGCCACGTCGGCCAGCGGCAGCAGATGCGCCTCGACAGCGCCCCGATACGCCGCATCCCCAAGCAGCTCCAGCAGCCGCCCCCGCAGCGCCGCCCAAGCATCCGGTCCCGCCGCCATCACGGCGTTCCACGACGGCGCGGCAAACAGCGCCGCATCCAATCCATGATCCACCGCGGCCACGTCCAGCACGCAATCCCCGATGGCAACACCCATCCGCGCGCCGTCTCCGGCGTCAAATACCCCATAAGGCAGATTGTTCAGCGGAAATTCACAGCCGGGCGCATTTGCGCTCTCCAGCCAGCTCGTCATCAAGCTCATTCAACCCTTCCACGGACGCGCCGCGCCCTGTCTTCTTCTGGCCCAAAATATCCCGGGGGGAGCGCGCAGGCGCGGGGGGCAGTGCCCCCCTCGGCCCTCTCCGCCCGTCGCAGCCTCAGTCCCAGTTGCCCTCGATCGTGCCGTCGAACCGCTTCTTCAGGCTCTCCCAGCAGTCGATGTAATCGTCCTGCAACGGCGCCTCCGATGCGGCAAAGCCGGTCAGATGCTGCGGAAACCGCGTCTCGAACATGAAGCTCATGGTATTATCGAGTTTGCCCGGCCCCAGATCCGCAAGGCTCGCCTTTTCGAACGCCTCGTTGTCCGGCCCATGCGGCAGCATCATGTTGTGAAGGCTCATGCCGCCGGGCACAAAGCCCTGAGGCTTGGCGTCATATTCACCGTAGATATTGCCCATCAGCTCGGACATGACGTTCTTGTGGTACCACGGCGGGCGGAAGGTGTTCTCGGCCACCATCCAGCGCTCGCGGAACAGCACGAAGTCGATGTTCGCGGTGCCCGCCACGCCCGAGGGCGCCGTCAGCACGGTAAAGATCGACGGATCGGGATGATCGAACAGCACCGCGCCCACCGGGCAATAGGTGCGCAGATCGTATTTCACCGGCGCGTAATTGCCATGCCATGCCACCACATCCAGAGGCGAATGGCCGATCTTTGTCTCGTGAAACTGCCCCTGCCATTTGATGGTGACGGTCGATGGCACCTCGCGGTCCTCGAACGCCGCCACCGGCGTCTTGAAATCGCGCCGGTTGGCCATGCAGTTGGCCCCGATCGGGCCGCGCCCCGGCAGTTCGAACTTCTGGCCGTAATTCTCACAGACAAAGCCACGCGCCGGGCCGTCCACCAGCTCGACACGGTAAACCAGCCCGCGCGGCAGGATGGCGATCTCCGACGGCTCAAGGTCGATCACCCCGAGCTCGGTGCAGAACCGCAGCCGCCCTTCCTGAGGCACCACCAGCAACTCGCTGTCGGCGCTGTAGAAATAGGCGTCCTGCATCGACTGCGTCACAAGATAGATATGCGATGCCATGCCAACCTGCGTGTAGACATCGCCAGCCGTGGTCATGGTGCGCATCCCCGTCAGCCAGGTCAGCGGCGCGTCGGTATGGGGCACCGGGTCCCAGCGGTACTGGCCAAGGCTGGTCACGTCCGGGTCAACGCAAGGCGCGCTTTTCCAATAGGGCAGGGCGATCTTTTCATAGCGGTGCGAATGCTTCACCGACGGGCGGATGCGATAGCACCATGTGCGCTCGTTCTGATGGCTCGGCGCAGTAAAGGCGGTGCCCGACAGCTGTTCGCCATAAAGCCCGTAGGCGCAGCGCTGCGGCGAATTCATCCCCTCGGGCAGCGCGCCCGGCAGCGCCTCGGTTTCGAAATCATTGCCGAAACCGGGCATGTAGCCGTCGTGCAGCGCGCTGATGCCAGCGGCCCGTGTGAGGCCGGAAGTCTTGCTCAGATCGTTCATGAGGTCTCCTCCCTCGACTGATTGCTGACATGATGTTAGTTACTTTTGTAACTAACAAGAGGCTGTGACAGAAAATATGAAATCCGAAGATGCTTTTGAAATCGGCGAGTTTACGCCCTATCTTCTGAACCTCGCTGCCGAAGCGCAAAGTGACGTCTTTTCAAAAACATACCGGGACAGATACGGGATGCTGCGCACCGAATGGCGGGTGCTCTATCACCTTGGTCGCTATGGCGAGCTGAGCGCCAAGGAGATCTCGGACCGGGCCCGGATTCACAAGACAAAGGTGTCGCGCGCCGTTCGTGCGCTTGAGGAAAAGCGATTCCTCGCCCGTGTCATCAGCCCGCAGGACCGTCGCAGCGAGCGGCTGTCGCTGCGCCCGCCGGGGCGCGAGGCGTTCGACTATCTCAGCGGTGCGGCGCGCGACTACGAGGCGGCGCTGGAAACCCGGCTGGGCAAGCGCGACGCCAAAACACTGCGCCGCCTGCTCGAACAGCTTTGCGTCACTCCAGCGGCAGGCCGCCGCGATCCTTCAGGGTCTTGAGCACCAGTTCAGAGCGCACCTGCCCGACCTGCGTCTGCGGCAGCAGCCAGTCGTGGATGAAGGCCGCGTAGGCATCCAGATCGCGCACCCGGATATCCAGCACGTAATCCGCATCGCCCGATACCGAAAAGGCGGCGCAGATCTCGGGCCGTCCGGCGACAAAGCGGGCAAAGTCGCGGTCGCCGCCATGGCCGTGGCTGCGCAGGTTGACCCGTGTGATCGCCCGGAGGCCAAAGCCCAGCAGTCCGGCGTTCAACCGCGCCGTATAGCCAAGGATCACCTGCGCTGCCTCCAGCGCCGCCCGCCGGCGCGAAATCTGGCTCGCGGACAGGTGCACCACCTCGGCCAGCGCGGCGTTCGAGACGGTTGCATCCCGCTGCAATGCAACAAGAATGGCATGATCGAAGCAATCAAGCTGCATGAGGCGCACTTTTCAGGCTAAATCTGCAGGTTTCCTGCGCCACTCTGCCTTTCTTTGCGCGCAACGTCCAGAGGTGGGCAGGGCCGGCGCCGGGTTTGACTATCAACGCCGTGCATTTGCGGCTATCACTCTAAAAGGTTGTTCTGAACGGTACCGTACCCGTTATGCGCGTTTTTTGCCTGTTCATGATGTTGCTTTGCCTGGGTCCGGGCCTTGCCTCGGCGCAGGATGCCACGCGCCCCGTGCTCACCGTGCCATGGACCGCAACGCCCGGGCTCAGCTTCTTGTCCGAAAGCGGCGAGGTCAGCAGCTTTTCCGCCGATCTGCTGCGCCTTGTCGCGCAGGACGCGGGCTTTGATCTGCGCTTTGTGCGTTACGACACGCCCGCTGCGGTGCTTGGTGCGGTCGCGCAGGGCGACACAGACCTGAGCCTGCTGGCCGCGATGCCCATGCTCGAGACGCAGAACCTGACCCTGTCGGCGGTTTCTGATGTCGAACTGATGCTCTACCTGCGCCGCGACGCGCCCGCCGACATCACCATCGACACGATTTCGCAAGGGCGGATCGGGGTTCTGCGCGGAACGATCTCAAACCGGCTCTCGCTGCCCGAAGCGGTCGAGATCGTGCCCTTCGATGACGAGGCCATCGCCTTTACCAGCCTGCTGACCAAGGAGCTGGACGGCGTCATCATCCTGCACAGCTTTGCCGAACCGCTGCTGCGCACCACCGGGCTGGATAATCTGGTGCGGGCGAGCTTTCCGGCGGTGCGAACCGGCGAACTTCACGCCATCCTGAACAAACGCCATGCGGGGCTGGCACCTCGGATCGACGCCGCCATTGCCGCGCTCAGGGCGAGCGGTGCGGTGGATGCCTTGCGCCTGCGCTGGTTTCTGGTGCCGGCTGCGCCGATGCTCGATGTGCTGACCGTGGGCGTTTCGCCCTTCCCGCCCTATCAGGTCATCGGCCCGGATGGGCGGGCAAGCGGCTTTGCGGTCGAGCTTCTCCGGGCGCTGGCCGAGCGCGCCGACCTGACCTTGCGCTTCACCGAAGTCAGCCGCGACAGCTGGGCCCGCGGCCCGCGCGCCGGGGTCTTCGACATGGTGCCCGCGCGCAGCATCAACCCGGTCGAAGCCAAGTTCCTGCATTTCTCGTTGCCGGTGCAGACCATCGAATATGCCACCTTCGTTCCGGCGGGCGGCCTGCTTGGGGCAAGTGGCGGGCGCATCGGCGTGCTGTCTGCCAGCCCGATCCGCGCCGAGATCGAGGCCGCGCTGAACCGCCCGCTTGTCCCGGTGTCCAGCGCCGCCGCCGGGGCCGAGGCGCTGCTCGACGGCACGCTCGACGCGCTGGTGTTTCCCCGCCTGTCCTTCGGGCAGTATCTTCAGGAGATCGCGGCGCAAGAGCGCATCACCAGGCTGGACTCGCCGCTGTTTTCGGCGGAACTCGCCGTGGCGCTGCGCCCGGATCTGGGCGAGATCCGGCGGCGGCTTGACGTGGTGATCCCGGGCTTTCTGGGCTCGGCGCAATATCGGGCGCTGGCGCGCGACTGGCTGGAGCCGACACCGTTCTGGACACAGGATCGGGTGCGCCTGCTGCTACTGCTGGCCGGCGCTGCCATTGCGGCGGGCGGGGCGCTGTTCGTGGCACAGATCCTGCGCGCCGCGCGCCGGGCCGAGCGCCTGAGGCGCGAAACCGCGGCGGCCCGCGATCGCCTCTCGGCGATTCTGGAGGGCACGCGTCACGCCATCATCGGCTTTGCCAAAGGCGGGCACATCGCGGTGACCAACCCCGGCGCGCGCGCGCTGCTGCATCTGCCCGACGGCGCGGAGCCTCGGCCATGGCCCGCCGACGCGCAGTTTCTCGACCCGATCACCGGCACCGAACTGCCCCCCGACAGCAACCCCGCCCACCGCGTGGTCAATGGCGCCGCCACCGACGGGCCGCTTTATCTGTTCCGTGCCTCGACGGCAGATCCACCGCGCTATGTCCGGGTCACGTCGGATCAGCTCAGCGCCCGGCGCACCGGCCTGACCGCGCTGATGATCGTCGAGGACGACAACGACAACGAGCTGAACCGGCGAAAGCTGGACCGTTCGCAGCGGTTGTCCTCGCTTGGCCTGCTGGCGGGCGGCATTGCGCATGATTTCAACAATATCCTTGCCGCGATCCAGTATCGCGCCGAACTGGCGCGGCTGACGGCGAGCGATGCGCTTGCCGAGACCTTCACCGGCATTCTTGACTCGGTCGAGCGGGGCAGCGATCTGACCCGGCGCCTGCTGGGCTTTTCCCGCCAATCGCCGCAGGCCCCGGGCGCGATCAATCTGGCCAGCTGTTTCAGCGCCCTGCGTGAGCTGTCGCGCCCTGTGGCGGGCGCCGGCGTCACGCTGGACATCCCCGACCCCGATCCCGACCTGTTCGTCTGGTGCGATGGCGGCGAGCTGGAAAACGCCTTGCTGAACCTTGTCATCAACGCGCGGGATGCCATCCTCGGGGCCTCGGGAAAGGGCCGGATCTCGTTGCATCTGCGCTGCTATGACTGGAGCGACGACGGCGCGCCGCCACGGGCGATGATCGAGATCGCGGTCAGCGATACCGGCCCCGGCATGCCCGAAAGCGTACGCCGCCGCGCTGCCGATCCGTTCTTTTCCACCAAGCGCGACATCGGCGGAACCGGGCTTGGGCTGGCGATGGTCGAAAGCTTCGCGCAGCGGGCCGACGGCCATCTCGCGATCTATTCCGAGCCCGGGCATGGCACCACGGTGCGCCTGCGCCTGCCGCGCGCGACCGGCGATGCGCCCCTTGCGATCGCGCCCGCAGACCCCGCGCCAGAACCGGGCAACGGCGCCCACATCCTGCTGGTCGATGATCAGGAGGATCTGCGCCGCTGCATCTCGGGTTCGCTTACGCAGCTCGGCTATACACTGGAAGCCGCCCCGACAGCGGTGGCGGCGATCACGATGCTTGAAACCGGCACGCATTTCGATCTTGTGCTAAGCGATATCGTCATGCCGGGGGGCCTGTCGGGCATCGATCTTGCACATCATCTCAGAACACACCACCCCGGCACCGCCATCGTGCTGATGACAGGGTTCGCCAATGTCGAGACGGTGCATCTGGACGGGGTGCAAGTGCTTCAAAAGCCCTTCCCGCTGTCCCATCTGGCGCAGGCGATCCGCGATGCGCTGGACACGCCGGGCGGCTAGGCGCACAGCAGGCCCCCGGTTCCCCGTGGGCACCCGCCTGTTGCGATCACGGCGACAGGGGGCGTTATCTACAAAGATTACATAAGTCGGATTAGGCGTGATCGTCAGGCCAGTAGGCTGGAGGCGACAGGCCCGGCTATTTGGCCAAGGCCCACTGTCACTTTTCGCAGCAATATTATACCGCCGCGCCGCCGCCGCGTCTCGTGGCACAACGCCTCAAGCACGCCAGTTGACCGGCCGGATGGCGTTGCCAGACAAAGGAACGCCCGCCCGCTACACGAAATAGCGGGCGGGCTTGTGACGGGTATCCGGGCTGCGCGCGGGCCCATCAGCGCCGTGGCCGCGCGGGTCTTTCGCGCAAGCCTGACAACAGCCGGTCGTGACGGCGAGTCTCAGCTATAGGCGCCGGCGGAATAGGTCAGCTCGTAGCTATGCGAGTAAAGCTCGAAGACGATGCCGAACGGGTCTTCGACATAGACCATGCGGTAGGGCTTCTCGCCCGGGAAATACTCCCGCACCGGCATGCGCTGCTTGCCGCCCGCCGCGACGATCCGTGCCAGCAACCCTTCCAGATCGGGGTCCTGAATGGCGAAATGAAACAGCCCGGTCTGGCGGTAGGGAAGGTTGTTGTCGGGTTGGTGGTTTTGCGGGAATTCGAACAGCTCGAACCCGATCCGGTCGGCAGTCGAGAGATGCGCGATGCGGAACTTGCCCCAGCCGGGGCCGAAGACATCGTCGCACATCACGCCGATGTCGCTGTCATCCTGAGCAATCTCGGTCGGCTCCATGATGACGTAAAAGCCCATTACGTCACGGTAAAATTCGACGGCCTTGTCGAGATCGGGAACCGACAGGCCGATATGGGAAAAGGTTCTGGGGGTGGTCATGGTCATGATGTCCTTCTTTCGTGTCTGACTGTCATCTGGGGTGACTGGAGCATAAACTCCAATTATCATTTGCTTTCGAAATCATAACGAAATGGATCAACCCTTGATCAACGCAACTTGGCTAGAGACCTTTGTGACGCTGTGCGACACCGGCCATTTCACCCGCGCGGCCGGCGCGCTGAACATGACGCAGCCGGGGGTCAGCCAGCATCTCAGGAAGCTGGAAGCGCAGCTGGGCCAAGCCTTGTTGTCACGCGATGGCAAAAGCTTCACCCTGACGCCGCTCGGCGAGACGCTGCTGGCCATCGGCCAGCGCCGCCGCGCCGAAGAGCGCGAGCTGCGCCAGTCGCTGCGCTTTGACGACCCGGACAAGGGCGAGGTCAGCGTGAGCTGTTCGGGCTCCATCGCGCTGTTGCTCTATCCCCGCTTTCTGAAGCTGATGGGCGATGCGCCGGGACTGAGCCTGATGCTGAACGCCGCACCAGAGGCACGCATTCTCGAAGACGTTCTGGACGGCGCGGTCGATCTGGGCATCGTCAGCCACCCCCCGACCAATCCCCGGCTCGAGGGCCACCGCGCCGGGCAGGATGAATTATGCCTGCTGCTGCCGGTCGGGCACCCCGCGCCGCAGAGCCTTGCCGATCTCGACCAGCTTGGCTTCATCGCTCATCCCGACGGTTACGCCCATGCGGATGAGCTTCTTGGTGCGAATTTTCCGCAGGATTATCGCGGGTCCGAAACCCTTGCGCGGCGCAGCTTCGTGAACCAGATCGGCCAGATCCCCGAGCCCGTGGTGCGCGGCCTTGGCTATACGATCCTGCCCAGAAGCGGCGTGGACGGGTTTCGCGACAGCGCGCGCTTGTCCATCGCCGCGCTGCCGCACCCGGTTCGACATGATCTGTGGCTGATCCAGCGCCGAAACCGGGTTGCCGCCGCCCGGACAGAGCGGGTGCGCGGTGAAATCATGGCAGTGCTCGAGGTGCTGTGAGCATGGCCCCGGGGCCGAATGCCGCGGAAAAGCTGCCCCTGTCAGGCCCGCGGCCCGGGCACCCCAAGCCGGCTGCGATACCATTCCCGGCACAGCGGCGGCACCCACAGCAGCACCACCGTGTAAAGCGCCAGCAGCGTGTTGAAACCTTGCCCGCTCGGCCCCCAGAGGCTGTCGAGATAGCGCACCGCATAGACCAGCACGACATGCCATGCGTAGACCTCGAGCGAGTGACGCCCGAGCAGGCACAGCATCGGGCGCGTGAACACCCAGCGCAGGGCGCGCGACACCCCCCGCAGCCATGCGCTTGCGGCCTCGCGTCCCGCGATCACCACCCATGCGAACAGGAACGCCGCCGGGATGAAGTTAAGCAGGTAGACCGGGCCAAAGTTGCTGCGGTGTTCGAACGGGGCGAACAGGCGGTACATCTCTTTGCTGAAAAGCCCGTGCGCCGTGGCGATGCGCAGCGGCGCGAACAGCAGCACGAACAGCAGCGCCACCAGCGCAAGATCGCGGCTGCGCGGGCCAAAGACCTGCCCCCAGTCGATGCGCCCGTCGGCCCAGAGCGCGCCCAGCACCAGCCCCGCCATGAACGGCACCTGCCAGCCCAGAGGGTCGAACGCCATGCGCACGCCTTGCTTGTCGGAGGCGGTCAGCAGGACGTCGAGCGGCGCCGACACCAGCCCCGGCAGTTCAAGCTGACAGATCGTCCAGACCAGCGCCGACAGCCCCGCCGCCAGCATCCAGCGCCCGGCGAGAACCCAGCGGATCACGAAGGGCGCCACCCCCATGAACAGAATGTACATGGGCAGGATATCCAGAAAGGTCGGCTGGAACAGCAGCGAGAGAATCGCCAGCACCCGCACCGGCTCGCTCGCCGAGGCGGTGCCCAGCCAGTTCTGCCACGCCACGATGCCGCCGGGCGCCAGATCGCGCATCAGCAACCCGAGGAAAATAAGCCCGATGGTCCAGATCCAAAGCTCGACCATGCGCGCGCTGACCGCTCTTCGCATCGCATCATAGCCGCTGCGCAGGTAACGCCGCGCCTGCGTCAGGCCGAACATCAGCCCCGACATAAAGACGAATCCCTGCGTGCTTTCAACGAACATCAGCTCGCGGAAGTGCAGATGCTGAAGCCAGAGCCCGTCCCGAAGCACAAGATGCGACAGAACCATCGTCAGCAGGAAGAACCCCCGGAGCCCATCCAGGAAATCGAGGCGTTTCATCACATCATCGTCCGAACGAGGCGGTTTGGCACCGGCCAGAATGGCCGGAATCGCTCCGCGCGACTGATGGTCCGGGAAAGAGCCGGTCCCAAAGGAGAGTTTAGATACCTGCTACAACGAGCTTGCTCAATATCGGTTGCATGGCCGGGCACGTTACGGCGTATCACCGCCGAGGCAATTTCAGGCATCATGGTTAAGATGCACTCTTCCGCACGAAACGCTGCCCCCCGGGAGTTGGCAAGGCATTCGCATGATCAAGGTTAGAACTGCGAGCGACCTCGACTCAGCCCGTTGCGGTCACGATCCGGTCGCGCGCGGGCTTTGGACACGAAACTCGATGATAGATTAGACCCCATGATCGCGGAGTGAGCCTGACTGGGCTGGTGGCCTCTCGCGCGGCATTCTCCTTTCGAGGGTTGCGTCCGGTTGGCGAGCGCCGAGCCTCAAGAATGGGGGAGAGACCACATGCAGGGTAGCAGGTTCATCGGATTGGATGTCCATAAGGCGACGATTTCAGTCGCGGTTGCGATGGGAGAGCGCGGCGGAGAGGTCCGGCATTGGGGGACGGTGCCGCACCGCCCTGATCATGCCTGATCATGTCCGTAAGCTGGTGGAAAAGCTGGCTGCGAGCGGAGGCCGGTTGTGTTTGTGCTATGAGGCCGGGCCTTGCGGCGACGGTCTGCACCGGCAACTCGTCGAGATGGGGCATGACTGCATCGTGCTCGCACCCTCGCTCATTCCGGTGAAGGCGGGCGATCGTGTGAAGACCGACCGCCGCGATGCAGTGATGCTGGCCAAGCTGCATCGAGCAGACGAATTGACAGCTGTATGGATTCCGGACGCGGCACATGAGGCGATGCGCGATCTCGTTCGGGCACGGGCGAGCGCGATGCGGGTTCTGGAAAAGGCGCGCCAGCATTTGCAGGGGCTCCTGCTGCGGCACGGCCGCATCTATCCCGGCAAGAAGGGCTGGACAGTCGCCTGCCGTCGCTGGCTGACCACGGTGCGCTTTGAGCACCCTGCCCAGCAGATCGTGTTCCAGGAGTATGTCGATGCTGTCTGCGACGCCGAAGCCCGTGTCGAGAGGCTCACGACACAGATTGCCGACCTGCTCCCGAGCTGGTCGCTGGCCCCGGTGGTCGAGGCGGTTCAAGCGATGAGGGGCGTGGCCTTCATCGTCGCAGTAACCGTGGTGGCCGAGGTCGGCGATTTCCAGCGGTTCGACAATCCGCGTCAGCTGATGGCCTATCTCGGGCTCACGCCTTCGGAATTTTCCAGCGGTGCCACCGTGCGCCGCGGAGGTATCACGAAAGCCGGCAGCGGCCTCGCCCGGCGGGCGCTGATCATACTCTCATGCGGCCCTGCAAGGCCAAGCTTGCTGCGATGCAACCGCCGCCACTGCCCGCCATAAATGCCGTGGCGGGCAGTGGCTTCCAATTACCGGGAAGCCCGATTCTGGATAGGACAAGCTTGCTCAACCGTCGTCTCAGTTCCGTCTCCTACCTTGCGCATCTACACTACATTGCGCCCGGCCTCGCCGGATTATTTGACGTGAACCAAAGGGTTGACAGCGGTCATGAGAGCAGGCCGCTGAAAAACTCCGATGGAGAGAGAGAGAGAGGAGGTGTATATATACCCCACTCAGCCGCGCCCTCGTGGAGATGATCATTTTCGCCTTGGTCACGCCCCAACAAGGCTGGCAAAATCAGATGTATCCGGGGAGTTTATCAGCAGCCTGTTAGGCCATCAAATAGATTAGGCCATCAAGAAGCCGCCGCACAGGCGATACCGAACGGGTTCCGCGTGGACGAAACGGCTTTGGCGCGGTTTGCCACCGTCGCGCAGACGGCCGGGTATTCAGTCTGTTCGGGCGCGCCGGGTCAACAGAACATAGCCGCTTCAGGTCTCTGGCTGCATCCGACAAAGGCAGGACGCGCCCGACAGCAAGCGCGACAGCCTCGTTACGAGGATGAATTCCCGACATCGCCGTTTCGCTCGGCCCCGGTTGGCATTAGACTGCCCCGCGAGGCATATCATACGGGCAAACCGAAGGAGTGGAATGATGCGCAGATCCCTTGGCGCGCTGGCGGGCGCCATGCTGATGGCCGCGTGCAGCGGCTCTCCCGCCGATGTCTTTGCAGACCGCTACGAGGTGCATGGCGTCGAATCCGGCGACATGCTCAAGATGCGGGGCGGGCCGGGCACCGGCTTCAACATCATCACCGGGCTGCCGAATGGCACCGTGGTGCGGGTGCAGGAGTGCACCCAGACCGGCGGCACCCGCTGGTGCGAAGTGGTGATGGACCGGCCGGGCGGGCTTAGGGGCTATGTCTCCTTCGCCTATTTGCGGGCGGTCTGATCCGGCCTGGGCGAGGGCCTTGGCGGACTTGAAGACCGGCGGCACTGTGCGCGCCGCTGCCGGTATGAACCGAAGGGTCGCCGCGCAAGCCGCATCAAGGCGCGGCCCCTTTTAAACGCCGAGCATCCGCTTGCCCGCCGCGCGCCCCGCGAGGGCGCTGATGGTGATGCCCAGCCCGTACCAGAGCAGGAAAAACGCCGGGGCGTCCTCGTTGCAATGAAGCGCGTAAATCACCGTCGCCGCGGCCCCGGCGAACAGCCCCGCCATCAGCCCGGCCTGCGCCGGGCGCGGCTCGATCCGGTGGCGCAGGCCCAGCAGCAATGCAGTCGCCACCGGCAGCGCAAGGAACGGAATCGACACAAGGCAGATCAGGGCGCTGTCGCCCATCACGTCGCCGCCGCGCAGCACCGACGCCCCCCAGCCAATCGCCGCCAGCCCCGCCACCGCGGCAAAGGGCAGCAGCGGCAGTCGCCGGTCGGGCGCGGGGCGGATCAGCAGCACCCATGCCAGCAACGCCAGCCCCAGCGGCAGCATTTGCTTGACCAGCGCCGGCCCCCGCGCGACCGCCTGCGCCCAGTCCGGACGCACATGCCAGAACAGCACCAGCAGCAGCGCCGAGATCATCAGCCCCGACAGCACCCGCGCTGCAAGGCGCGGGCGCGTCGGGCTTGTCTCGTCTGCCACAAGGGCGGCAATCAGTTTGTCGGTCTCCATTCCTCATCCTTTCTGGCGGCCTCGGCGAGCCGTCGCAGCGCCCGGTGCAGCGCCACCCGCAGAGCGCCCGGCGACAGGTCGAAGCGCGCGCTCAGCGTTTCCGCATCCGCCCCCATCACCGCATGTTCGCGTACCAGCTCCGCATCGCGCGGCGCCAGCCGGGCCAGCGCCTGTTCGATGTGCAGCCCCTCGAGCGGGTCGACCTCGGGCGCGCCGATCTGCGGGTGATCCTCGATCGGTTCGTGCTGTCGGCGGGCCCCGGCGCGCAGCGCGTCGATGGCCTTGTGCTTGACGATCACCCGCACCCAAGGCAGCAGCGGGCGCGATGGCTCCCAGCTGCCACGCTTGAGATGGATCGACAGCAGCGCCTCTTGCACCACATCCTCGGCCATATGCGCCATGGTCTGCGGCAGATCGCGCGACGCCATGGCGCGCATCCTTGGCGCCAGCAGCGCAAGCGCCCGCCCATAGGCCTTGCGATCTCCCGCAAGGCCCTGCCGCATCAGTGCTTCGATCTCGGCATCCGGTCCCGTCATACGCTTGTATACGCCAACCTGCGCCCCCCTGTTACAGCGCCCCGTAAAAAATCTGCGCGATCATTACAGCGCATCACGAGACCGCGAGCAGCGTAACATCCTTGCCACTCCATCCGAAGACCACTGTGCAGACAATGATCTGCAAGGTTCAACATCGGAGACAGACCATGACCGCACGTACACCCCTTGCTCTCGCCATCGCCGCCGGCCTCGCCCAGATGGCCCTGCCCGCCCATGCCGCAGGCCAAGAGAAATGCTATGGCGTCGCCATGGCGGGCGAAAACGGCTGCGCCGCCGGCCCCGGCACCACCTGCGCCGGCACCTCTAAGGTCGATTATCAGGGCAACGCATGGTCGCTGGTGCCCGCCGGCACCTGCACCGAGATCGAACTGCCCGCGATGGCCGATGGCACGGCCCGCATGGGCTCGCTCGAAGAGCTCGATCGCGACATCCCGATGTGACCCCGACCGGCGCGGCGGCTCCCGCCGCGCCATTTTCCCCGGTCAAGCCCCCACGCAAGGAGACCGCCATGCCCCTGCCCCCCTCTGCCGGGATCGGCTTCAAACCGCAACATGCCGCGGCGCTGGACAATCCCGGCGCCGTGAACTGGCTGGAGATCCATGCCGAGAACTACATGGTCGAAGGCGGTCCGCGCCTCGCCCTGCTCGCGGAGATGGCGCAGCGCTTCGCGATCTCGGCGCATGGGGTCGGCCTGTCGATCGGCGGCGAAGACCCGCTGGACGGCGCGCATCTGGCCCGGCTGCGCCACCTGCTCGACTGGCTCAAGCCCGCGCAGTTTTCCGAACATCTGGCGTGGTCGTCGCATGGCGGGGCCTATTTCAACGATCTGCTGCCCCTGCCCTATACCGCAGCTACGCTGGACCGGATCTGCGCCCATGTCGATACCGTGCAGCAGGCGATCGGGCAGCGGATGCTGCTGGAAAACCCCACCAGCTACCTGCGCTTTGACGACAGCACGCTGAGCGAAACCGCCTTTCTGGCCGCCATCGTGCAGCGCACCGGCTGCGGGCTGCTGCTTGATATCGAAAACGTCTTTCTGTCGGCGCAGAACCTTGGGTTTGAAGCGCGCGGCTACCTGTCCGCCTTTCCGCTTGATGCGGTGGGCGAAATACACTTGGCGGGCCATTCCCCGGGCGAGGATGTGCTGATCGACAGCCACAGCGCCCCGGTCGGCGATCCGGTCTGGGCCTTGTATACCGATGTGATCGCACGCAGCGGCCCGTTGCCGACACTGATCGAATGGGATGCCGATCTGCCCGAGTTCGCCATCCTGCAAGCCGAGGCTGCCCGCGCTGCGCATATACTGCAAGGCGTGCCGGCATGAGCGAGCCCGCCTTCGCCGCTGCGCTGCTGTCAGACGCGCCGCCCCCGGTTGGTGCGGATCGGTTCGAGGTCTACCGCGGCTCGGTCACCGGCGCGCTGACCGCCACCCTGCGCGAGGCATTCCCGGCGGTGCGACGCCTTGTCGGCGACGCTTTCTTCGATGCCATGGCGCGCGAATTCCTGCGCGCCCACCCGCCGCGCTCGCCAATCATGGCGCTCTACGGCGACGCCCTGCCCGGCTGGCTGGCGCGCTTTGCCCCGCTGAGCGCGCTGCCATGGCTGCCCGAGGTGGCCGCCATCGAACAGGCTCGGCGCGAGGCGACCCACGCCGCCGATGCCGTCTCTCTGGATCCGGCGCGGCTTGCCGAGGCCGACCCCGATGCGCTGCGCCTTGCGCCGCACCCTTCGGTGCGGTTGCTGCGCACCCGCTATCCCGCGCTGTCGATCTGGGCGCGCAACGCCGACCGGCCCGATCTAGAGGCCGCGCCCGCAGGCGAAGTCCTGATCACTCGGCCCGCCCTGTCGCTGCAGATCGCGCCGGCCCCGAACGGCACCGCCGATACCCTCGCAGCCCTGTCGCAGGGCACCGCGCTTGGCGATGCGCTGCCACAAGGCACCGACCACGCCGCCATCCTTGCCTGCCTGTTCTCGGCGGGCGCCCTGATCGAAAGGCCAATGCCATGATTGCCCAGCTCCACCGTATCGAAACCGCGCGAATCGACGCCGCTCCCCTGATCGGGCTTTCGGCGCGACTGGTCTTTGGCGCGGTGCTTGCCGGATATTTCTGGGCCTCGGCGCGCACCAAGCTTGACGGGCTGACGCTGTCGCCAAACGCCTATGCGCAGGTGTTCCCGCGCCAGCTTGAAGCGACGGGCTATGACCCCTCGGCGCTGCCGTTTCTGGCGCATGTCATCACGGCTGCGGGCACGGCGGCGGAATTTGTCCTGCCTTTGCTGCTGCTGCTGGGGCTGTTCACAAGGCTAAGCGCGGTAGCGATGCTGGGGTTTCTGGCAGTCATGACCCTGACCGATCTTTACGGCCATGGCGTTGGCCCCGAAACAATCGGCGCGCCCTTTGATCGCGACCCCGCCGCGCCGCTCTGGGATCAGCGGCTGCTCTGGGCCTGGCTGCTGGGCGTGCTGGCGCTGAGCGGGGGCGGCGCCTTGTCGCTTGACCGGCAGTTGCCACGGCTTTGGTCAGGAAAGGCCGATATATCCGGATAAACCCCCTGTACTTGTGAAGGGACATGCCTTAAAGGGAATGATCCGGCGCCGTGCATGGCGCCCCCCGGCATCTTGCCCCCTTTTCGCTGCCCCTGGAATTCCCTGTCATGATCACTTCCTTGTCCGAGGCGCTCGCCGAGCGTGGCTTCGACACGCTCACCCCCGTTCAGGAGGCCGTGAGCAACCCCGACCTGGCCTCGTCCGACCTGCTGGTCTCGGCCCAGACCGGCTCTGGCAAGACGGTGGGCTTCGGCCTTGCCATCGCGCCGACCCTGCTGGGCGAGTCCCCCAGTTTCGGCCCCGCCGCCGAGCCGATGGCGCTGGTTATCGCGCCGACGCGCGAGCTGGCCTCGCAGGTCAAGGCCGAGCTAAGCTGGCTCTATGCGCGCACCGGCGCCTCTCTTGCCTCTTGCGTTGGCGGCATGGACGCGCGGCAGGAACGCCGCGCGCTGGAACGCGGGGCGCATATCGTCGTCGGCACGCCGGGCCGTCTGCGCGATCACATCCAGCGCGGCGCGCTCGATCTGTCGGGCATCCGCGCCGTGGTGCTCGACGAGGCGGACGAGATGCTCGATCTCGGATTCCGCGAAGACCTTGAATTCATTCTTGGCGAAGCCCCCGAAGACCGGCGCACGCTGCTGTTCTCGGCCACGGTGCCGCCGGCGATTGCCAAACTGGCCGAGACGTTTCAGCGCGATGCGCAGCGCGTCAGCACCATCAGCAACAGCAAGCAGCATTCCGACATCGAATATCTGGCGGTGCGCGTTGCCGCCCCCGATGCGGAACATGGCATCTTCAACATGCTGCGCTTTCACCATGACAAGGGCGCGATCGTGTTCGCCAACACCCGCGCGCAGGTCAACCACCTGACTGCCCGGCTGACCAATCGCGGCCTCTCGGTGGTGAGCCTGTCGGGCGAGCTGAGCCAGGACGAACGCACCCGCGCGCTGCAATCGATGCGCGACGGGCGGGCACGGGTCTGCGTTGCCACCGACGTTGCGGCGCGCGGCATCGATTTGCCGAACCTCAATCTGGTGATCCACGCCGATCTGCCGACCAACACCGAAAGCCTGCTGCACCGTTCGGGCCGGACCGGCCGCGCCGGGCGCAAGGGCATCTCGGCGCTGATCGTGCCGCCGCGCGTTGCCAAGAAGGCCGAGCGCCTGCTGAAATGGGCCAAGATCGACGCCAACTGGGTCGAGGCCCCTTCCGCCGATGCGATCCGCGCTCAGGACGAGGCCCGGCTGCTGGCCGATCCGACTTGGGATGAAGCGATCACCGCCGAAGAATCCGCCTTTGCCGCGACCCTGCTGGCGCAGCGCAGCCCCGAGGTGATCGCCGCAGCCTATCTGCGGCTGCACCAGTCGCGACAGGCCGCGCCCGAAGACCTGCTGCCTGCCGATGCCAAGCCTGAAAAACGCGCGCCGCGCGAATTCGGCCCCAGCAAGTGGATCTCGCTGTCGGTTGGCCGCGACAACCGCGCCGAGGCGCGCTGGCTGCTGCCGCTGCTGTGCCGTGCCGGCAACCTGAGCAAGGATGACATCGGTGCCATCCGCGTGCAGGAAGGCGAGACCTATGTCGAGCTGACCCAGTCGAGCGTCGATGGTTTTGTTGCCTCGCTGGGCGATGGCGGGCTGCTCGAAGATGGCATCTCGGCCCGGGTTCTGGACAGCGTGCCGGAATTTGCGCCGCAGCCGCGCCGCGATGGCCCGCGCGGTCCGCGTCAGGATGGCCCGCGTGGCCCCCGGTCCGAGGGGCCGCGTGGCCCGCGCCCGGATCGCCCCCGCAAGGATCGTGACGAGGGCGAGCGCAAGCCGCGTCCGCCGCGGGGCGACGATGCAGACCGCGCTCCGCGCCCCAAGCGCGACGACGATGCAGGCCGCGCTCCGCGCGAGCAGCGGGCTGACCGCCCCGACCGCGAAGCACGTGGCCCGCGCCCGGAGCGCAAGCCGCTGGAAACCGGCCCTGACGCCCCGCATCGCGCCCCGCGCGTCAACCACGGCGGAGCCGGAAAACCCGCGCGCCCCGGCAAGCCGGACTGGGCAGCGAAGGGCGGCCCGAAATCCGGCCCCCGCGGCCCCAAGCCCGACGGTGCGCCGCGCGCCTCTGCCAATGACACCTCGAAGCGCTTTACGCCTCCGGGCGGCAAACCCGGCGGCAAGCCCGGTCCGAAGGGCCCCGGCAAACCCGCTGGCAAGTTCGCCAAGCCCGGCGGCAAGCCGAACCGCCCCGTGGGCGGGGGCGACACGCCCCGCCGCGGCAAGCGCCCCTGATCCCAAAACGCCCCGCAGCATCGCTGCGGGGCGTTTTGCTATTGTCCTTATCTGTCCTTTCAAGACAGACGAAGCATCCGATCCGGTCACCCACCGGGGCAGGCTATGTCAGCCGGCGGGTAGATCGCCATCGGCATCACTTGCGCCAGCATCGCCGATGCACGGCGATCTTGCGCCCGGCGATTATGTGCAACTGTCTGTGCGCGACAGCAGCACCGGTGGACGCTTACCCGTCAGGCCCGCGCCGCGCGGCCCGATCTGAGCATCATTTTCATGACCGACTACGACGAGTACGTGCCCGGCACCCCGGATCAGATTCCGGGGGCCGGTCTGGTGACCAAGCCGGTCGGCAACGACATGCGGATGCGCAGGGTCTCGCAAACGACCCTGCGCGGGCGATCAGCGTTTGCGCATCGCGTCCAGAAGGGCCGCACCAAAGGCGCCGGTCTGCTCTTTGGCCGGGGGTTTTGATGCAGTGCGCATCGGTTTGCCCTTGGCCGGACCGCGCGCCGCCTGCGCCTCTTTTGCAGAGTTGCCGCCGTCCTTGCGCATGGTCAGGCCGATGCGCTTGCGCGGCACGTCGACCTCGGTCACCCGGACCTGCACCACGTCGCCCGCCTTGACCACCTCATGCGGGTCCTTGACGAAACGGTCGGCCAACTGGCTGACATGCACCAGCCCGTCCTGATGCACCCCGATATCCACGAAGGCGCCAAAGGCGGCGACATTGGTCACCGTGCCTTCCAGCCGCATGCCGGGTTTGAGATCGCGAATGTCGTCGATACCCTCGGCAAAGGTGGCGGTCTTGAAGCTGGGGCGCGGGTCGCGGCCGGGCTTTTCCAGTTCCGACAGGATGTCGCGCACTGTCGGCAGGCCGAAGCGCTCGTCAGCAAAGCTTTGGGCATCCAGCCCCGACAGCACCTTGGGATCGGCCTGAATGGCACGCAGATCGCGCCCGCAGGCCTTTACGATGCGCCGCGCCAGATCATAGGCTTCGGGGTGAACCGACGAGGCATCGAGCGGCTCCTTGCCATTGGTCACCCGCAGGAAACCGGCGCATTGTTCAAAGGCGCGCGGGCCAAGGCGCGCCACCTTCAGCAGCTCTCGGCGCGAGTTGAAGGCACCGTTGGTGTCGCGATGCAGCACGATCGCCTCGGCCAGCCCCGGCCCAAGCCCTGACACATGCGCCAGCAGCGGCGCCGACGCGGTGTTGAGATCGACGCCCACCGCGTTCACCGCATCCTCAACCACCGCTTCAAGCGATTTGGCAAGGCGGTGCTGGTCGACATCGTGCTGGTACTGGCCGACGCCGATGCTCTTGGGTTCGATCTTGACCAGTTCGGCCAGCGGATCCTGCAGGCGGCGGGCGATGGACACCGCGCCGCGCAGGCTGACATCCAGATCGGGGAATTCCCGCGCCGCCAGTTCCGAGGCGGAATAGACCGAGGCGCCCGCCTCGGAGACGATGACCTTGACCGGCTTGGCCACCGCCGCAGGCAGCATCGCCAGCGTGTCACTTACCAGCTTTTCCGTCTCGCGCGAGGCGGTGCCATTGCCGATGGCGATCAGCTCGACCCCGTGTTTCGAGATCAGGTTCAGGATCGCCATCTGCGCGCCGCGGATGTCGTTCTTGGGCTGAAACGGATAGATCGTGTCGGTCGCCAACAGCTTGCCGGTGGCATCGACCACCGCCGCCTTGACCCCGGTGCGAATGCCCGGATCAAGCCCCAGCGTCGCCCGCGCCCCAGCCGGAGCCGCCAGCAGCAGATCCTTGAGATTGCGGGCAAAGACCGCGATGGCCTCGTCCTGGGCGCGCCCGCGCAGATCGGCCAGCAGATCGAGCATCATCGACGACGACAGTTTGACCCGCCATGTCCAGCCCGCAACGCCGCGCAGCCATTTATCGCCCGGAAAGCTCGCCCCCGACAGCCCCAGCCGCGCCGCGATCATGTCGACGCAGCGATCCGCCCCGCCTTCGGGATCGGGGCCGATGTCGATCTGCACCACCTCTTCCTTCCAGGCGCGCATCATTGCCAGCGCCCGGTGCGACGGCACATTGGCCCATTTTTCGGTATGGGCGAAATAGTCGGAAAACTTGGCGCCGGCCTCTTCCTTGCCGGGCACCACGGTGGCACTCATCACTGCCTCGCGCGCGAGATAGCCGCGCAGGCTGCCCAGCAGCTCGGCGTTTTCGGCCAGCTCTTCGGTCAGGATGTCGCGCGCGCCGTTCAGCGCGTCCTTGATGGTGGTCACCGTCTCGGTGATGAAGCCCGCCGCAAGCGTTTCGGGATCGGCGCTGCGATCGCCAAGAATGGCGTCTTTCAGCGGCTCCAGCCCGTTTTCGCGGGCGATCATCGCCTTGGTGCGGCGCTTGGGCTTGTAGGGCAGGTAGATGTCCTCAAGCTGGGCCTTGGTGTCGGCCTGCGCGATCGACAGCGCCAGCGCCTCGGTCAGCTTGTCCTGCCCGGCGATGGATTTCAGGATGGCATCGCGCCGGTCGTCCATTTCGCGCAGATAGCCCAGCCGGTCGGCCAGCGTGCGCAGCTGCGTGTCATCCAGCCCGCCAGTGACTTCCTTGCGGTAGCGGGCGACGAAGGGCACGGTCGCACCCTCGTCCAGCAGTTTGACGGCGGCGGCGACCTGCGCGGGGGTGGCGCTGATCTCGGTGCCGATGGTCCGGTTGATGCGGCTGGCGCGGTCCATGTGCTGTCTCTCCTGTTGGGCGCGGAGGCTCTTCATAGCCCCCCGTGCGCAGCGGTGGAAGACCCCGCGCCGAGCGTTCCCGCCAGCCAGCCGCGCAGGGCGCCAAGTGCAGCGTCCTCGTGCCGCGTCTCGGGCCAGACCAGCCAATAGGCGCCGCGCACCGGCACCGCCTGTTTCAGCACCGGCACCAGCCGCCCTTCGGCGATCTCGATCCGGGCGAGGTAATCGGGCAGCAGCGCGATCCCAAGGCCGGAACTTGCCGCCTGAATCATCATGGAAAACTGATCCATCAGCATCCCGGGCCCGCCGGGGGCGGCGCCGCCCTGCCCGGCTGTCCAATCCTCCCAGACAGTGGGCCGCGATTCCAGCCGCAGGGTCGGCAGATCGCGCAGATCATCAAGGCTGTGTACCGGATGCTGCGCGGCAAAGGCCGGAGAGACGCAGGCGGTGATCCGCTCGTCGAACAGCTTTAGGTGTTGCGCGCCGGGCCAGTCGGGCTCGCCGAAATAGATCGCCGCGTCGAACAGCTCGGTTTCGAAATCAAAGCGCCCGATGCGAGTCGACAGATTCAGCGCCACCCCCGGATGCCGCCCGAGGAAATCCCCCAGACGCGGCCCAAGCCAGCGGGTGGCAAAGGTCGGCAGCACCGCCAGCGACAGGGTGCCACCCTCGGGGTTGGCGACCACCGCCATCGAGGCGCGCTGCACCATATCCAGCGCCCGCCCGATGTCGCGCTGATAGCTCAGCGCAGCGGCATTGGGCACAAGGCGGCGCTTTTGCCGGGTGAACAGCTCGCGCCCGAGCTGGCTTTCCAGCGCGGCGATCAGCTTGCTGACCGCGCCCTGCGTCAGGTTCAGCTCGTCCGCGGCGGCGGTGACAGAGCGATGCCGCACCACCGCATCGAAGGCCAGCAGCAGCCGCAGCGAGGGCAGAAAGCGCCGCTGTCTCATCTATTCCTCCCTGGAATGTAATGATGTGGGAATATCGCTTTTTATCGGCGCTTGCCACTGTTATTCGGGCACAAACGGAATGATCCAACGGAGCCGCACATGTCTTCCTCGTCGCACAAGGGTATCCCCTTCAACTGGTCCGACCCTTTCCTGCTGGACGACCAGCTTAGCGAAGACGAGCGGATGATTGCGGACAGCGCCCGCGCCTTTGCGCAGGACAAGCTGCTGCCCCGCGTCGAAGATGCCTATCTGAACGAGACCACCGATCCCGAGATCTTTCGCGAGATGGGCGCGGCGGGCCTGCTGGGCGTCACCGTCCCCGAGGAATACGGCTGCGCCGGGGCATCCTATACCTCATACGGGCTTGTCGCCCGCGAGGTCGAGCGGGTCGATTCCGGCTATCGTTCGATGATGTCGGTGCAATCCAGCCTCGTGATGTTCCCGATCTATGCTTACGGCTCCGAAGAGCAGCGGCAGAAATACCTGCCCAAGCTGGGCAGCGGCGAGTGGATCGGCTGTTTCGGTCTGACCGAACCGGATGCGGGCAGCGACCCGAGCGGCATGAAGACCCGCGCCATCAAGACCGAGGGCGGCTACCGCCTGATCGGCTCCAAGATGTGGATTTCCAACAGCCCCATCGCCGATGTCTTTGTGGTCTGGGCCAAATCCGAAGCGCATGACGGCAAGGTGCGCGGCTTCATCCTTGAAAAGGGCATGAAGGGCCTGAGCGCCCCGAAGATCGGCGGCAAGCTCAGCTTGCGCGCCTCGATCACCGGCGAGATCGTTCTGGACAATGTCGAGGTTGGCGAAGAGGCGCTGCTGCCCAACATTCAAGGCATGGGCGGGCCGTTCGGCTGTCTCAACCGGGCGCGGTATGGCATCAGCTGGGGTGTTCTGGGCGCGGCCGAGGATTGTTTCCACCGTGCGCGTCAGTACGGGCTGGACCGGCACCAGTTCAACCGCCCCCTTGCGGCGACGCAGCTCTACCAGAAGAAGCTGGCCGACATGATGACGGAAATCACGCTGGGCCTTCAGGCCTCGCTGCGGGTGGGCCGGCTGTTCGACGAGGGCCGCTTCGCGCCCGAGATGATCTCGATGGTCAAGCGCAACAACTGCGGCAAGGCGCTGGATATCGCGCGCATGGCCCGCGACATGCACGGCGGCAACGGCATCCAGATCGAATATCACGTGATGCGCCACGCCGCGAACCTTGAGACGGTGAACACCTACGAGGGCACCCATGACGTGCACGCGCTGATCCTTGGCCGCGCCATCACCGACATTCAGGCGTTTGGCTGACTCATGACCTCTGACGCGCCTCTCAAGGGGCTGAAAGTCATCGAGCTGGCGCGCATTCTCGCCGGTCCGTGGATCGGCCAGACGCTGGCCGATCTGGGCGCCGAGGTCATCAAGATCGAGGCGCCCGAGGGCGACGACACCCGCCGCTGGGGGCCACCGTTCATCGAGCGGCCCACCGAGCAGGGCACCGAAACCGTCGCCGCCTATTTCCACGCCGCCAACCGCGGCAAGCGGTCGGTGACCTGCGATTTCTCGAATGCGGGCGATCTTGCCGCGCTGAAAGAGATGATCGCGGGCGCCGACGTGGTGATCGAGAATTTCAAGGTTGGCGGGCTGAAGAAATTCGGCCTCGATTACGACAGCCTGTCGGCGCTGAACCCGCGCCTTGTCTATGCCTCGGTCACCGGCTTTGGGCAGGATGGGCCTCGGGCCAAGCAGCCGGGCTATGATTTCCTGATACAGGGCATGTGCGGCATCATGGATCTGACCGGCGCGCCGGACGGCGAGCCGCAAAAGGTCGGCGTGGCGTGGATCGACCTGTTCACCGGGCTTTACGGGGTGATCGGCGTGCAGGCTGCGCTGGCTGAACGCGAACGGTCGGGCAAGGGGCAGCAGGTCGATCTGTCGCTGCTGGATTGCGGCGTCGGGGTTCTGGCCAATCAGGCGGCGAATTTCCTGCTGGGCGGCGTGACACCGACGCGGCTGGGCAATGCCCATCCCAATATCGTGCCCTATCAGGTGTTTCCCTGCGCCGATGGCCACCTGATCGTGGCCTGCGGCAACGACCGGCAATTCGCCGCGCTTTGCGCCATGCTCGGGCTGGAGGGCCTCGCCAAGGATCCGCGCTTTGCCACCAACCCGGCGCGGGTTGCGCATCGCGACACGCTGTGCCCGATGCTCGAAGCCGCCATGGCAGGGCGCCCCAAGGCCGATCTGATCGCCGCGCTGGAGGCTGCGGGCGTTCCCGGCGGGCCGATCAACACCGTGGCCGAGGCGCTGAGCGAGCCCCAGATCGAGGCCCGCGCCCTGCGCATCGCCCCCGAGGGCATCGCCGGGCTGCGCACCCCGATCGGCTTTTCGCGCAGCGATCTGGTGCTGGACCGCGCCGCACCGGCGCTCGGGCCGAAAGTCTCGGCCGACTAAGCCTCTCGGCGCAGGGTTTTCTTGCGCCGGGGCATTCACATTCCCCCCCATCTGCCCCATCTGTCCCTTGACGCGACCGAACGGAAAGGCCGACCACAGGTGCAGAAACTAGACTTGCCGGAACGGCCCGATTGGCGCGACAAGGCCGAAGAGCTGGGCTTTACCTTTGCCGACATGCACGGCGAGCCCTATTGGGAGGAAAGCTCGGCCTATGCCTTCGGCCTTGCCGAGATCGAAGAGCAGATCGAAGACCCCTGCACCGAGTTGCACGGCATGTGCCGCGAGGCGGTGGCGCGGGTTCTGCAATCCGAAGAACTGCTCGACCGGCTGAACATTCCCGCAGAGCACCGCGATTACATCGCGCAAAGCTGGCAGGACGGCGAACCCGAGCTTTATGGGCGGTTCGATCTGGCCTATGGCGGCGACGGACCGGCCAAGCTGCTGGAATACAACGCCGATACCCCGACATCGCTTTACGAGACGGCCGCGTTTCAGTGGCAATGGTTCGAAGACAATCAGGCGCTTGGCGTGCTGCGCGCCGATGACGACCAGTTCAACGGCGTGCACGAAGCGCTGGTTGCCCGCTTTGCCGAGATCTTCCCGCAAGGCGAAAACCTTCACTTTACCGCCGCCGCAGGCGCGCCCGAAGACTATGCCACCGTCGAGGCGCTGGCCTGGGCCGCCCGCGAGGCGGGGATGGGCGCGCATTACACCGATCTGCAAAAGATCGCCATCAGCGACGAGGGCCAGTTTCTCGACGACGAGGACCGGGTGATCGGCACGCTGTTCAAGCTCTACCCGTGGGAAGACCTGCTGCGCGACGATTACGCAGAGCACCTCGCCACATCGCAATGCCGCATGATCGAGCCGCCGTGGAAGGCGATCCTGTCCAACAAGGGCATCCTGCCGGTGCTCTGGGAGATGTTCGAGGGCCACCCCAACCTGCTGCCCGCCTTCTTCGAAGCGGATCTGGCCGCCGGGTCCGCGCTGATCGACCGGGCCCTGGTGCCGATGCAGCGCCATGTTCTCAAGCCGCTGTTTTCGCGCGAGGGCGCATCGGTGACCATCGTCGAGAACGGCAAAACCACCGAGACCGCCAAATCCAGCGATTACGACGCCCATCCGCGCATCGCGCAGGCCTATCAGCCGCTGCCGGTGTTCGGCGGGTTCCGTCCGGTGATCGGCGCATGGGTCGTCGGCGAGACCTGCTGCGCCATCGGCATCCGCGAGGATCAAAGCCGCATCACGCAGGACCTGTCCCGTTTCAAACCGCATTTCATCCGCGACTGAGGATTTCCCCGATGACCAAACGCTCTCGCACCGCAGCCCTTGCCATCGTCGGCGCCGCCTCGTTCGCCCTTGCGGGCTGCCGCGAGGAACAGGTCGACGCGCGCGCCTTTCCTGACGTGAACAGCTGTCAGGCGGCGGTGGGCCCTGACAGCCTGTTCTCCGCGCAGGATTGCACCGATGCCTTTGATGAGGCGCAACAGCTGCACGCCGAGACCGCGCCGCGCTACGACAGCCTTGAGGTCTGCGAGGAACAATACGGCGAGGGCAACTGCGGCTCCGAGGCGCAGGCGACGAGCGGTGGATCGGGCAGCATCTTCATGCCGCTGATCGCCGGCATGTTGCTGGGCAACATGCTGGGCGGGCGCGGCGTCGGGGCGCAGCCGATGTATCGCAACAGCGATGGGCGCTTCACCACGCCGGGCGGCGGGACCAGCTATGCCAACAACACCGGCAAGGCCAAGATCGGCGCGCAGGCGTTTGCCAAGGCCCCCACGACGATTGGCAAACCGCCGATGACCCGCGCCACCGCCACCACGCGCGGCGGCTTTGGCTCGACCGGCGGGCAACGCGGCTTCGGCACCTGACGCCAGCCTGTGAACGGCCCGCTCCGGCGCGCGTAGACTCGCAGGGCCGATCCTGCCCGCCCCCTGCCCCGGCCCTGCACCGGGCAAGGATCGACCGACTGCCCGGCACCATCTTCGACCTTCTTGCAAGACTGAAAGCCCCCATGACCGACCCCTGCCCCTCTGGCGCCGCGCTGTCCGAAGCCGAGGCGTTTCTGGCGACCCATCCCGACGTTCAGGCCATCGACATCCTGCTGCACGATTCCAACGGCATCGGGCGCGGCAAGATCATCCGGCGCCACGAGCTGGAATCGCTGTACCGCAGCGGGCGACACCTGCCGATCTCGATCCTCGGGCTGGATGTGGTGGGCGAGGACGTGCATGAAACCGGCCTGATCTGGGATGCGGGCGATGGCGATCTGCGGGCATGGCCGGTGCCCGGATCGCTGGTGCGCCAGCATGGCACCGACCCCGCCCGCGCCGAGCTGCTGCTGTCGCAATACCACCTCGATGGCACGCCGATGCTGTCCGATCCGCGCCACGCGCTGACCCGGCAGGTGGCGGCAATGGCGCAACTCGATCTGCACCCGACCGCCGCCTTCGAGCTGGAATTCTTCCTGCTCGATCCTGAACGCGATGCGCAGGGCCGCGTGCAGCCGGCCCGCGATGTGCTCGACGGGCGCCGCTCGACCCGCACCGAGGTCTATTCCGTCGACCAGTTGATCGGCATGCAGCCGCTGCTTGATGACATCTACGCCGGGGCGGCGCTGGCCGGGATCACCGCCGAAACGGTGATCTCTGAATACGCGCCCGGCCAGTACGAGCTGACACTTCGTCACCGTGACGATATCCTGCAAGCCGCCGACGATCTGGTACGGCTCAAGCGGATCGTGCGGGCGCAAGCGCGCCGCCGCGGCGTGGTCGCCTGTTTCATGGCGAAACCGCTTGCCGATTTCGCCGGGTCGGGGATGCACCTGCATGTCAGCCTGCGCGATGGCACCGGAAGCAACGCCATGGCCGAAGCCGAGGGCGCGCCCTTTGCCGACACGCTGCGCCATGCCATCGGCGGCACGCTGGCCACCATGGCCGAGTCGATGCTGGTCTTTGCACCGCACGCCAACAGCTGGCGGCGCTTTGCCGATCAAAGCTACGCGCCGGTCTCGCCGGTCTGGGGGGTCAACAACCGCTCGGTCGCGGTGCGGGTTCCGGTCGGAGAACGGCGGGCGCGGCGGCTGGAACATCGCCCCGCAGGGGTCGACGCGAACCCCTATCTGGTCGCAGCGACGGTGCTGGCCGCAATGCGCAAGGGCATCACCGAGCGCATCGACCCCGGCCCCGAAACCACCGGCAACGCCTATGCCTCTGAGGCGGGGGCGCAGATCCCGCGCGACTGGAACGCCGCCATCGCCGCCGCCAGCGCATCGGCGTTCCTGAAAGACGCACTTGGCACCGAGATGCACCGGACATTCACCGCCGTGAAGGCCGCCGAATACGCCCGCGTCGCCCGCACCATTCCGGATGTGGATTTCGAGCTGTATCTGCACCGGGTGTGATCCGGGCTTTTTCGGCACTTCGAGCGTCTTGCTGACCGGGCAGACGCCATTTCAGACAGG
This sequence comes from Salipiger sp. 1_MG-2023, assembly GCF_030547555.1. Taxonomy (NCBI): domain Bacteria; kingdom Pseudomonadati; phylum Pseudomonadota; class Alphaproteobacteria; order Rhodobacterales; family Roseobacteraceae; genus Salipiger; species Salipiger sp. 1_MG-2023. The sequence continues at coordinate 52,573 of NZ_JAUOQN010000030.1, forward strand.
ATGCTTCGCATGTCCATGCCGTCAGGGCTGTCCGCCTTTCCGATCACCCCCGCCGATGCGGATGGCCGCGTCGATCTGGCCGCGCTTGGCCGGATCATCGATCGGCTTGTCGCCGCTCAGGTCGGTTCGATCGGGGTGCTGGGAAGCACCGGCATCTACATGTACCTCAGCCGCGATGAACGCCGCCGCGCCGTCGAGGCGGCGCAGGATCGCTGCGGCGCGATCCCGCTGGTGGTTGGTATCGGCGCGCTGCGCACCGATGAGGCGATCGACCTTGCCCAGGACGCAAGGGCCATGGGCGCGGCGGCCGGGCTGCTGTCGGCGGTGTCCTACGCGCCGCTGAGCCAAGACGAGGTGTATGAGCATTTCTCTGCCGTGGCCAAGGCCAGCGGGCTGCCAATCTGCATTTACGACAACCCCGGCACCACGCATTTCAGCTTTTCCCCGGATCTCGTCGCCCGTCTGTCGCGGGTGCCGGGCATCGTCGGGATCAAGAACCCCCCGCCGCCCGATGGCCAGATGGCGCACCACCTTGCCAGCCAGCGCAGCGCCACCTCGCCCGGTTTTAGCATCGGCTACAGCGGTGACTGGTGCTGCCCCGAAGCGATGATCGCCGGGGCGGATACGTGGTATAGCGTGCTGGGCGGGATCTTTCCGCGCATCTGCGTCGCGCTGAGCCGCGCGGCGCAGGCAGGCGATGCCGTTCAAGCCCGACGGCTCGATGCGGCGCTCGCCCCGGTCTGGGAGGTCTTTCGCAGCCACAGCAGCCTGCGCGCGGTCTACGAGATCGCCCGCCAGATGGGCCTGACCACCGCCGAGCCGCCGCGCCCGATCCTGCCCCTTGGTGCCGAGGGGCGGCGCGACATCGCACAGATGCTACGCAGCCTTCCCCCGGATATCTGCGGCTGAATGCGCAAGTTTGTTTTGTCCGGTCACGATCCGGGCAATACTGCCCGCGCCAGACCGGTTTGGAGAGCAAGATGCAGCCGTCGCAAGAACATGACGCACAAACCGTGACCGCGCGCATCGACGCCTTCGTGCGTGCCAACTTCCGCCTTGCCGGAACCCTGCGCCTGCACCGCGCGGCGCTTGGCTGGGATCTGCTGCGCGCCCCGCTGAACGTGATGCTGGCGCCACTACACCTGCTGGTCATGCTGATGGGGCTTTGCGCGCGCATGGTGGGGCTGCACCGGCTGGGGCGCTGGCTGGCCAGTCGGCAACTGTTGATGAAGACCGCCGTCGCGCGCGAGCTTGAACTGCGGCTGCTGGGTGATCTGCTGCAAGGCGCGCCGCTCAGCCCGCAGGGGCTGGCGCGGCTCGACGCCTATTGCGCCGTGCGCTCTGCCATTGCCGAGATCACCACCTCGCTCTTCGTGCTTTGCGCCGGGCTGGCGCTGTTCGGCAGCGCCACGCCGGGCATCATGTCGCTGGCCCCAAGGGTGTCGGATTATTTCGGCCACGCCAGCGCGGTTGCAGCCTTCCCGCTTGGGGCGGGGTTGGGGGGCCTGTGGTACGGCGTGTTCCCGGTCGCGCTTCCGGTGTGGTTCGTGATCGCCACCGGGGTTGCGTTGGCGATGACCGGCGCACTGGTGACCACCTTCGCCGGAATCATCGCCGATCCGGTGCAGGCGCTCGTCGGCATTCACCGCCGACGGCTGGCGCGTTTGCTCGAGGCGCTTGCGAGAATCGACGGTAACGCCGCGGGCATCGCCCCAGAGCATATTCTGGCAAGGCTGGCAGACCTGACCGACGCCGGCATCAGTCTCGTGAGACTGCTAAGATCGTGACCACCGCCCGAGCTGGGCCTAGCTTAGCGCATTCCGTCGGCACCGGGACGCAGCGCCCCGGCCAGCGCCGCCGCCAGCAGCGCACAGCAGCCGACAAGCGCGAAAGACACCCGCAACGAGGTCAGCTGCGCGATAAAGCCAATGGCCGGCGGGCCGAGAAGCATGGCGCCATAGCCCAGCGTCGCCACCGACGCGATGGCCTGCCCCGGCGGGATCTGCGGATCGTTGGCCGCCCGGCTGAACGCCATCGGCGTCATCGCCGCCAGCCCCATGCCGATCAGCACAAAGCCAAGCACTGCAAGCGATAGCTGCGTGGTCAATGCGCACAGACCATAGCCCGCTGCCGCCAGAGCACCGCCGATGCGCGCAACCCGAACCGGCCCGATGCGCAGGATCACCCTGTCGATGGTCAGACGCATCGCCACCATCGTCATCGAAAACGCGGCATAGCCCAGCGTCGCGCGGCTGTCGGCTGCGCCAAGCACATCTCGCAGGAACACCGCGCTCCAGTCGACCGCGGCGCCCTCCCCCAACCCGGCGGCCATGGCGATCAGCCCCACCAGCACAAGGGCTCCGCGCGGCAGGGAAAACATCTGCCCTCCGCCCTGTGCCCGCCGGATCGGCGACACCCAAGGCAAACGCAGGAATGGCCCAAGCACGCCCCCGGTGATCAGTGCCGCAAGGCAGAAATGCAGCGCCACGCCCAGCCCGGCGGTGGTCGCGACATAGCCGCCAGCGACCCCAAGACCCGCGCCAAGGCTCCACATGGCGTGAAACGATGACATGACGCTGCGCCCGAGGTGACGTTCGACCTCGCTTCCCCAGCTGTTCATCGTGACATCCATCGCCCCGTGGCACATGCCAAAGACAAACAGCGCGACGGTCAGCGCCAGCGGCGACCACGACAGCCCGACCAGCAGGATGCTCAGCAGATAGACCACTGCGAGCCAGCGCGTCACCAGCGCGGCTCCGAAATGATCCGACAGCCGACCGGCCAGCGGGAACGACAGCAGCGCGCCGCCGCCCATGAACAGCAGCAGGATGCCAAGGCCGCGCTCGTCCAGACCGAGCCGGTCGACAAAGGCCGGGATGCGCCCGGCCCAGCTGCCCAGCAACACGCCGTTGAGCGCAAAGGCGGCGGCAACGGCGCGCCAAGGGGTGTTCAGTTGCACCATGATCGGCCCCGGATGTCTGCCCGGCTAGGGCAGCGTGCAATCGGATTGAAAGGCAACAGGCGGGCCGCGTTCAGGCACATGGCGCAGAAAATTCCGCGAGGCGCATCGCCTTGCGTCTGCCGCGAAGACTGCGGGTCAGATGCAATTCTCCGATGCCGGCCTTGCGGATCATGCCGCGCAGATATCCGGTTGGCGAGGAAACCTCTCCTCGACAGAACTTTTCGAAGATCAACGCCAGGGCAGCGGTTGCGGTGCCTGACCTGCCCCCTGCTGGTCCCTCGTTCATAATGAGAGTCTGCAGGTTGGATTGGGGTATTCTGGTTCCCCGTCTGGCGCAAGCGCGCCGGGCGCGGAGCTCTCAAATTGCTCAAGCGCTCGGCGCGCTTGCTGCGGCGTCTGGTTGGCCAGTGACGAGTGTGGCCTGACCGTATTGTAGTCGTAGCGCCAGAGGGCCAGCTTACGGCGAGCGTCGTCCAGGCTGTCGAATATCTCCTCGTTCAGCAACTCGTCCCGCAGGCTGCCGTTGAAGCTTTCGATGAAAGCGTTTTGCTGCGGCTTACCCGGATCAATGTAGTGCCACGGCACCTCGTTCTCGTCGGCCCATTTCAGGATGGCACGACTGGTGAACTCGGTCCCGTTGTCGCTGACAATGCAGCCGGGCTTGCCGTAGACCCGGATAAAGGCGCAGAGCTCCCGGGCAACCCGTGTGCCGGAGAGGCTCGTGTCCGCGACAAGACTTAGGCATTCCCGGGTACAGTCGTCGATTACCGCCAAGATCCGGAACTTCCGCGAGGCGCCGAAGCTGTCGGACACGAAGTCCAAGGACCAGCGCGCATTGGGTTGTCCCGCGACCGGCATCGGCGTCCTCGTCCCACGTGCGCGTTTCCGGCCACGCCGCCGCTTCACGGACAGCCCTTCTTCGCGATAGATCCTGTAGAGCGCTCCGCCGGGAAAACGATCCCCCGGATCGTTTCCTGATCCGGCTCCGATGTGATGCATGCTCATGCCCTTGCGCTCCAGCAGCACGCCGATCCGGCCTCTCTCGGGACATTGCTGCGCAATACCCTGCCGGGCAGTGGGATAGCCGAACCGTCGTCCATTGGGCTCGAACCAATGGCGCCTTCAATGGACGACCGCTTGGCGGCAATCTCCTGCATCTCCTTGCGGATATCGGCACAGTCCCCCTCTCACACATGCTTCGCATGTGTTGCCGGGCAGCGGGACGGGCGTTCACGCCGGACTGTCTTGGGGTCGACACCCCCTATCATGGTTTGCAGGCAAACCACTGCCGGGCAGCGGACCAGCCGACAGGCCCGGCGCTGCGAGATGTCATGATCCCGCATCACCCGGAGCGCCGCGTCTCGCCGCTTGATCAATGTCGTCAGGGTCGGCCTTGCCCTCGAACCGATGGCGGGCTGGCGGCCTCCATTCCCACCAGGTCCTTTAGGACGACGTTGTCCAGCATGGTGTCTGCCAGCAGGCGCTTCAGCTTGGCGTTCTCATCTTCCAGCGCCCTCAGCCTGGCCGCCTCGGACACTTCCATACCGCCATACCTGGCCTTGAGCTTGTAGAAAGTGGCAGTGCTCAGGCCGTGCCTGCGGCACACCTCAGCGGTCGGCATCCCGGCCTCCTGTTCCTTGATCATCCCGATGATCTGGTACGGGGCTTACGCGGCCCCACTGGGGCCACGGTCCCCTTAACCGGTGAAACGGCTCTTTCGCATGTGTCTGCTCCTTCAGAGTTGGCGCAGACTCTACATCACGGTGAGGGATTTCGCGGGGGGGCAGGTCGTGCCCAGCCGGTCCTGTGCGCTGTTCCATGCCTCGGCGGTGATGCCGATCATCGGGTGCAGCTGGCCGGCAACGCGGTGCAGATCTGGCCAGCTGTGAAGCGGGCCGCCAACGGTGTGCGCCCATGCGGTAAAGTCCTTGCAGCATTCCAGAACGGTTTGGGGATCGGGGCTGTCTGGCCTTGGCGTCTCTGCCGTTGCGGCTTGCTGATTTTCAACAGCCGGTTCTCTTACAAGATTATGTTGATTGGTAGGTTGTATGTGAGGGCCGAAACCGGACCCCACGGAGGTCATATCGGGGCTTTGTTGCGCAAAGGCCGAGTGGGGGATTCATCTCGTGAATCCAGCGTGGTAGCTGTGCCGCATGAGCAGACCGATCCCGCCAAGCTGCAAGACCAGGAACTGGCCATCCTACAACGAAGCGCTGAAGCAGCGTGGCTCCCTGACCATCTGGTTCGATCCGGACATGGCTTGGGTGCCTCCGCCGACCGGTAAGCGAGGCAGGCAGCCGCAGTATAGTGATGTCGCGATCCAGACCTGCCTGACGATGAAAGTTCTCTTCGGCATGGCCCTCAGGTAGACCACGGGCTTCGTCGAGAGTCTGCTGCGGCTGCTCGGGCTTGACTGGACGGTGCCGGATTTCAGCACGCTAAGCCGGCGCCAGAAGACATTGGCCGTGACCATTCCCTACCGGGGCTAGCAAGGGCCGCTGAACTTGCTGATCCCCTCTCGGGACATTTCTTCGAAATGCCCTGCCGGGCAGCGGACAGCACCGGCATCAAGGCGGAGGGCGAAGGCGAATGGCACGCCCGCAAGCATGGTGGCGCAAAACGTCGTCTATGGCGCAAGATCCACATTGGCATCGACGAACAGACGCTGGAGATCCGAGCCATTGAGATCACCGGGAGCAACATCGGCGACGCCCCCATGCTGCCTGAACTGCTCAGCCAGAACCCCGCGGATCTAGAGATAGGCTCGGTCACTGCAGACGGGGCCTATGACACACGCCGGTGTCATGACGCAGTCGCCGACCGAGGCGCTCATGCCGTCATACCGCCACGCAAGAACGCCAGGCCTTGGAAGCCATCGAGCGCCGGTGCGATCGCGCGCAACGAAGCATTGCGCGCCTCGAAATACCTCGGTCGCGCCATCTGGCGAAAATGGAGCGGTTACCACCGCCGAAGCCGCGTTGAGACGAAACCTCTCGGGACATCGCTGCGCGATACCCTGCCAGTCAGCGAATGCATTGCGTGAAACTGCTGGGGCAGAGCCTGATGGCACGCGATTTCGATCGTCAGGTCGCAGAACTCCAGGCCCGTGCCGCCGTTCTGAACGGCTACACCGCGCTCGGCATCCCATGCCACCGAGTCCATGGGATAAGTGCGTCCGGGGAAAGCATCTGTCTTGGAAAACAAGACTAAAGTTCCCGCGAATGGCAGCTACTGGGTTTTACGGCGGCG